>JASJGT010000386.1:0-4647 GCA_033791405.1 Desulfuromusa sp. | reverse complement strand
GTGCAGCAAGCCGACGCCCTACGTGCCAATGATTATGACGAGATGAACCAGAAGCTCTTCGGCTTTCTCGATCAGCTCGTGAAGGCTTACACAGTAAAAGGCTGACAGTTGATAATTAGATGGCATCGAAAAATTCAGTTGCCTTCGCAAATGTAGTTATATTTGAAATTTCACCATTTCCTTGATCAAGTAATTTACCTCTCCCACAACTGCTAAGTTTTGATAAAGGAAATGCCCCTGAATTTTTTCAGGGGCATTCGTCTAGAAACTTACTACATTTGAGACACATAAATGAAGAAGCCTCGTTCAGGCACTGTATGATAACGAAGTTAGTTAGCTTTCCTTAAACTTTGTCATGAAATGGTGTGCTGTCTCCATCATCTCCGGTGACCCCGTAAAGAAGGGAACACGTTGATGTAACTCAGTTGGTTTCAGGTCAAGAATTGGATTGTAACCATCGGTAGCTAGCGCACCAGCTTGTTCTGCTAAGAAGGCAATTGGATTGCATTCATATAATAAGCGTAATTTACCTGATGGTGCCTGTGCAGTTTGAGGGTAAATATAGATCCCCCCTTTAAGTAAATTACGGTGAAAATCAGCAACTAAGGAGCCAATGTAGCGTGAAGTATAAGGGCGGTTTGTTGATTCATCTTCTTCTTGACAATATTTCAGGTATTTTTTCACTCCTAAAGGGAATTTGATGTAATTACCTTCATTGAGTGAATAAATCTTGCCGGTTTTCGGGATTGTAAGAGATTCATGGGATAGGCAGAACACTCCAATCGATGGGTCATACGTGAAACCATGAACACCATTACCAGTGGTGAAAACAAGCATGGTTGAAGAACCATATATCACATAACCTGCTGCAACTTGTTTGCGACCTACTTGTAAGAAGTCTTCCAATTCTACAGGACCACCAACCGGGGATATTCTGCGGTAGATAGAGAAAATTGTACCAACCGAGACATTCACGTCAATGTTTGAGGAGCCATCTAGCGGATCCATAAGAACAACATAGTTGGCATTGCGATTATTTTGATTATCAAAAAATACGTAATTGTCTTCTTCTTCAGATGCGATGCCACACACCTCACCGCGAGCGAATAATGCCTTTTTAAATACATCATTCGCATATATATCAAGTTTTTGTTGCTGTTCACCTTGAATATTTTCTACACCACTGGCACCAGTGATATCGACTAACCCAGCTTTGTTGATTTCGCGGTTAACTATTTTTGAAGCAAGTTTGATTGCACTTAATAGCGCACTTAATTCACCTTTTGCGTGGAGAAAGTCAGACTGTTTCTCAACGATGAATTCACCCAGTGTTTTATGTATTGACATTCTAATTCCTTATCAGGTCAATTATTCTAAGGTTTGCGTTGTTTTGCGCTTTTCGGTTTTAACTTCCAGGACAAAGGTTCTAATCGTCACCAGTATCTGTGACACTCGCGACTTTGTCAAACCATAGCGGATATAACAGAATATTTTTCTCATAACTTTAGAAATTCAAGATCTGGAGTTCTGGAAACACCATACTTATCTTTGATATCCTCAGATTTTTTATAACAGCGACACCGTGCACAAAGCGGCAACTATTGGAGACATTCTAGGTAAGAAAGAAAGGCACTTTCCAAACGGAAAGTGCCTTCATCTGTCAAATGGTCAGAGTCAGAGGATTTGAACCTCCGACTGTATTGCATGATTAAAAAAAGCGGGACACTCCCCTTATTCTCATACTCTCTGAAATAAGGGGAGTGTCCCTAGTTATTCGTCACTATCTTTTGTGTCTGAACTGCTATCTCTCGCTCTTCATCCGTCGGGATGACCAACACTTTTACCCGGCTTTGGACTGAACTGATTTCAGATACCCCTTTGCCTATTACACGGTTTTTTTCGGTATCGATTATGATCTTTAATCCTTCTTCCATGCCCGCGCAGGTATCTTCGCGAATCGCAGCTGCATGTTCACCGATCCCTCCGGTAAACACCAGTGCATCCACTCGGCCAAGCAGTGCTGTAAAGGCACCGATCTGTTTTTTTATCCGACGGGTAAACATCTCAAGCGCCAGTTGTGCTCTTTCATCCCCCTCATCCGAGCGCATCAGCACTTCACGCATATCATTGACACCGCTGATCCCCTTTAGTCCGCTCTCCTTATTTAACAGGGTATCGACTTCATCTGCAGACATCTTAATTTTTTTCATAAGATAAAGCACAATCCCCGGATCGACATCACCCGAACGTGTTCCCATCATCAAGCCCTCCAGCGGTGTCATCCCCATAGTGGTATCGATGCTCTTTCCGTTTTGGATCGCGGTGGCACTTGCTCCGTTTCCTAAATGCAGTGTGATCAGATTCAGTGTTTCGAGTGGGCGTTCCAAATAAGCTGCGGCAGCTTTGGCCACAAAGCCGTGTGACGTACCGTGAAAGCCGTAGCGACGGATATGTTCATCTGTATACAATACATAAGGCAGCGCATACAGATAAGCTGATTCGGGCATACTCTGATGAAAAGCCGTATCAAAAACAGCTACTTGTCTCACTTCGGGAGCCAATTGATTCATGGCCTTAATTCCGGCAAGATTAGAAGGATTATGCAGCGGAGCCAGCGGAATAAGTTTTTCTATCTGCGTGATAACATCAGCATCGATCACTATCGCCTCATGAAATGATTCGCCGCCATGCACCACACGATGGCCGATGCCATCTAGACTATTGAAATCTTCAACGATCTCCAGTGTTTGAAGTAATTTCTGTATCAAAGAAAACCCGGCATGATGATCAGAAATTTCCAATGATTGCTCCAGAACCTTTGACTGTTCATCACCATGCTCAATTTTAACATGGCCCACGGTCTCGCTGATCTTTTCAATCATTCCCGATGCCAGCACTTGCATAGGCATCACCTCAAACAGCTTGAATTTAATAGAGGAGCTGCCGGAATTAAGGGTAAGAATTTTCATTCATTCTCTCCGCTGCGCATGAATGGCCGTGATGGTAACCCTATTGACAATATCATCCACTCTATGATTTTACTACCGGAGGCTGCTGTGACGGTCTTGAGGCGACAGGGGTAAATGCCAATCAGGGAGCCGAATCAACATTATCCTGGCTAATCTCTCTCCTGACCATGTATGAGATTCTGAAGCAGAAGGTTCTGGTCAATAAACAGGAGCGATTTTTCCTCATTGAATTTACCTTTGAATTAAGTGCAACTCACATCCTTCGCGTATTTTCGACACTACCAAGTATGGCCCGCCTTCACCATTTCCTTATTCAAGTTCCTGCCATCAGGTAAACACAACTCTCCAAATGTCAGACCGTGTCGATCCTTCGTTTCAATCCTCGCCGTGACAGATTGCTTTCCTGATCGCATCTGCCATACTGAGAACTTACTAAAGCAAGTTTGTGTAAGATTCCAATTGCCACCTATTTTGATAGGTCGTCAGCTGAGGATGCAGTTGATAAAAACGATATTACAAGTGAAATAGGTCTGCCAATAAGCACTCTGTGCCGACTTCATCTGCAATAGTAAATTAAGGTTGGAAAACAAAGGACATCCTGTTCCAATTGGAATAGATCAGGAGATTGCCAGAATGAAGTTGAATGCAATAAAAATTTACATAGATGCACTCACTTGAAGAGCAAGAAAAATATCTTTCTTCCTGGCAGGAAGGCACCTGAACATACATGAATGAATCGGTTGAAATTATCGGCACGGAATCTTTAGGGGTTCGCAGTTTGAGTTGTTTTATTAAAGCGGGAAAACGGCGGATCTTAATTGATCCGGGAGTGGCCTTGGGTTATAGGCGGCATGGCTTGCTTCCCCACCCACGTCAAGTTGCAGAAGGTGAACGAGTACGGCGAAGGATCATTGAGGCATTAACAGAGGCAACAGATGTTGTATTCAGTCATTTTCATGGTGATCATGTCCCTCTTAGTGAGGCGAATCCATACCAGTTGGCAATTCGGCATCTCCCAACAAACTTTCAGAACCTTTGTGCTTGGAGCAAATCAGCTGACGATCTTGGAGAAAAAATGAAACACCGCGCTCGCGACTTAGGAGCGCTGCTGGGTCCGAACCTGCACGTGGCTGAGGGCGAGTCAGATGGTCCCTTGACCTTTTCGAGAGCCGTGCCGCATGGCAGCAAAGGCAGCCAGCTAGGAACTGTGATGATGACCCGGATTGATTTGGGGAGTAAGGTATTTCTGCATACATCAGATATCCAGTTGTTGGATGCGGCGACTGTCGAATTTATCATCGCTTGGCAACCCGATATAGCCCTGGTGTCTGGCCCACCTCTTTATATTGAGACATTCCCTGATGAACAACGTAAAGCAGCATGGCGCAATGCCCTACGCTTGGCTCATAATGTGGACATCTTAATCCTTGACCAGCATCTCATGCGTGTCGATGAGGGGGTCAATTGGGTGGATAATCTTTCAGCCTTTGCTGGTAAAATATTGTATTGCGCAGCTGATTTTATGGGCAAAAAGCGCCTTCTCCTTGAGGCCGAAAGGACTGAACTCTATAAAACAAAGCCTGTGCCGTCACACTGGCATGAATATTATGCAAGGGGATTTATCAGTGCTGAAGAATGGCTTCAATAAACTACACAGCAGCAATCTGGGGGTAGCTTT
>JASJGT010000385.1:0-3764 GCA_033791405.1 Desulfuromusa sp. | reverse complement strand
GCGATGAAAGCAACGCAACAGAATCCGGTAGCAGCAAGGATTATGGGGATTCGAACCAAGCGTATTATGATGCTGACCTGGGGGATTTCCTCCAAGTTGAATCACATTCAGGTCGAGAGTGCTGGACATGAGACCGGCTGGGATAACTACTTCTGCCGACTTCTACAGCAAATTGGTGGCCGCTGCCTGTCGATACCTGATAGTTAGGGACCATTGATAAATAAGTAGAGTCTCCTCAAAAAGTCATGCGTCACTAAAATGTAATGTTTAGTTTTTTTGTCGTTTTCGTTTTTTTAAACTACAGGCATCCGTGGGCAGTAGGTTGCAAACCCACTGGTTTTCTATTTTTAGGGCTAGCTATGGACTCGGAAAGTATTTCTCGCACTGGCGGATGCCATGCACCCACTGTTGGCCAATTTCATGGCACGCTTGTTTGATGTGGTAAGCACTACCGACCAGGTTTTTCAACGGTGATTCAAAATGCTGGCTATGGTAGATGAAGTGTTTGGGGTCGATGTTGATGTTGAGGCATTGCAGGATGTCGGGCAGGTAGTTCGGGAAATGGCCTTTTTTATTTTCTCTGAGAAGTCGTCCACTTCAGTCGATAATTTGAGCAGGGCTCTGGGTAGTTGCTTTTATTGCTGTGCACGATGGCCTGCTGATGAGGTATTTAGGGCATGTTTGAAGGTTATTGTCTCTCATTAAAGTCTCCGGTTCTTTTAGACCGCTACAGTTGGGGAGGGGTGTTTTGCTGGACTTTTTGTGAAAGTGATTATATTATTTCTGTACTTGAGTGATTCACGAGATCATTTGGAAAAAAGTTGATAATACTGGAAATAGGGTTTTTATAATCCCATACTTGCTATTTTTACATGTTTGAAAATATGTATGAAGCGCAGTCACCCGAGATTTCATGGCTGAAAAAATAGAGAATATAGGAAGGTATGAGATCGTCTCTGTGTTGGGCCGGGGGGCGATGGGTATCGTTTATAAGGGATATGACCCGGGTATTGACCGCTACGTAGCCATCAAGACGATGGCGCTCAACTTACTGGATGTCGATTCAAACGAGCTTGAGGACCGATTCAGGATCGAGGCGAAGGCCGCTGGCCGGCTTACCCATCCCAATATCATCAGCATCTATGAGTACGGCAATGACGCGGACAGAGCATTTATTGCCATGGAGTTCGTTGATGGCTGTACGCTGTCAGAATTGGAAAAACGCGGTAAGCTGCTAGAAATTAATCAAATTCTGCATATCATGCAGAAAGTGTTGTACGCGCTTCAGTATGCGCATGAAAGGGGGATCGTGCATCGAGACATTAAACCATCTAACATCATGTATACCCCTGACGGTGAGGTCAAGATTGCCGATTTCGGGATTGCGCACCTGGAGTCTTCTACACAGACTCAGTTAGGTACCATTATCGGAACGCCTGGATACATGTCTCCGGAACAAATTATGGGGCAGCACGTTGATCATCGCTCTGATATTTTCTCCGCAGGTATTCTGTTATACGAACTGCTCACCGGTGAACGTGCGTTTGTAAGCACTAACATTACTTCGACTACCTACAAGATCGTCCATACCGAGTTGCCTCCGCCTTCGAAGCTATGTCCAACAGTACCCGAGGCTATCGACGCAGTACTGGCCAGGGCGTTTGCCAAGCAACCCGATAATCGATTCCAGTCTACTAGTGAATTTGCAGAGGCGCTCATAAATGTTGAGGCGGTTAGCAAACCGTCTGGGGCAAGTCATGCCACCTTGTTGTCGATCGAAAAAGAGACAGTGACAGTGCTAGCACCGACAATTTCTGCAGATATTCCTTCTCAAGCTGATGCAAATATAGGGTCGACACCTCAACCATATCAGGGAGAGGGAGAGGGAGTGCTGAGCCCAACAGCAGATGTTGCACAAAAAGACAGTGTAGACAAATTTGCTACTTTGGGTTTTCGGAAGATTGCAGGTGTTAGCTTGGTGTTCTTCATCGTACTTGGATTACTGTTGGTCATATTCAAGTTTACTTTTACAGGCAAACCGATGGTGGTTGCTTCAACGTCGCGGTTACCTACCACAGTCGACGATAGTGTGATACGAAAAGTGCCAGTGGTCCTGCCGCAACATCGACCAGGTGCCACCTTCACCGACTGTGAGACATGTCCGAACATGGTAGTAATTCCAACTGGCAGTTTCTTGCAGGGTGCGCCTGAAAACGAAACTGACTATATACAGAATGAGGGGCCACAACACAATATCACTATCTCTTATCCACTGGCAGTTGGCGTTGCCGAGGTCACGCGTGGTCAGTTCTCCAGCTTTGTTTCTGATGCTGGCTATAAAGGTTCCGACTGCTGGATTTACGACGGCGACTGGAAAAAGCAGCCTTCCAGTAACTGGTTATCACCCGGATTTACCCAGGATGATAATCATCCTGTAACTTGCGTGTCCTGGAATGATGCAAAGGCCTATACCCGCTGGCTGACAACAAAAACCGGCAGGAAATACCGTTTATTAACTGAATCAGAGTGGGAGTACGTCGCGCGTGGCGGGACGACAACTGCACGCGAGTGGGGTAATAAACCAGACTCCGCGTGCCAGTCTGCAAACGTCGCGGACAACACTAGTGCAGCGAATTACCCGGGCTGGAATGTACATAACTGTGACGATCAGTTTATTCACACGGCACCAGCAGCTACGTTCAAAGCCAATTTGTTCGGCCTTTATGATACGTTAGGAAATGTATTCGAATGGGTTGACGACTGCTGGAATGATAACTATATTGGATTGTCGGCAGATGGATCGGCCAGGGTGGATGGTGAATGTGACAAGCGAGTATTACGAGGTGGTTCCTGGTACAGCAGGCAGATATTTGTCCGTTCCGCCTATCGCAACAGGTTTTCACCGGACCATCGCAGTAGCAGTTTTGGATTTCGCGTCGCAAGAGAACTGGAGACCGGTTAAATTTTCTTCCGTTTCAATCTTGTGTAGAGTATACAGTGCCGGTTTTGCTTGTTGCGGACAACAGCTTGTCAGGAGACAAAAAAATGAATATACATACAGTTAAATTAGGGCATATTGCCCTGGCTTCTTCATTGTATATCGGTGGTTGTGTCAGTCAACCGCCGACTATAGCGCATACACATATTGGTCATGCCATGACCGGCTGGGCGGATACACCGAGCAAGCAAGGTCTTTTTGTTACTGCGGAAAACACAGCACAGGATGCTTTGCAGGCAGCCGTCATCGCGGCCGACAACAGCAATGACCTTGCTGGTATAAAAACTGATGTTGTACATGTTATCAATGCAACCAATTCGGATAACAAGCAGGATGGTGGCGATAAAACAGGTGCACAATATGGTGTCTACAATGCGTTAACTGGTGCGGTGAACCATATCACTTTTGCTGCCAACTCACCTGATGTTAGTGACAACATCAAGAACTCAACTAAAACCTTTAGCATGCATGCGCAGGTTGTACTGGATCGATGCGACTTGATTCTGGCACTTGGTGGTGAGATACATGCAACATCCTCCCAGAGTGAGGCCAGTATACTTGCCGGTGAACTTCTCAAATTAACAGATGCCAACGTTAACGGCGAAGACCTTGATGGAGATGGTGTTGCGGGTTCAATCCCGGCAGAATATGGTTTGAAGCAGCTGCGTACGCAGTTACAGGTGATGATCGACCGTGAAATACCTCCATACAGAACAGTGGATACCTGGTACCTCTTTAATCTGGTCAGACAGCCTAATGGTGATTG
>JASJGT010000384.1:0-9124 GCA_033791405.1 Desulfuromusa sp. | reverse complement strand
AAGATGCAGCAACTTCGATTGGTGATTTTGCCCCAATCGATGAAAGTGATTGTTCCGCCATTGGTGGGGCAGTATGTCCTTTTGATCAAAGACACTTCAGTTGTGTCGGTTATCGGAGTCATGGAGTTAACCAGGGTGGGATGGGTCACTGTTGTTAGAATTCCCGAAGGGTTAATGGTTTTTGCGCTGGTTGGAGTTCTTTATTTTTCCATATCATATCCACTGATTCTACTTTCCAATTATCTGGAAAAAAGAATGGCAGTATAGACGGCGTTTAAGCATGATAAAAATGGAAGGATCAAAAGAAAAATGATTGAATTTAAAAGTGTGAACAAATGGTTCGGTAAGCTCCATGTATTGAATCAAATTGATTTACATATACCCAAAGGAGAGGTGCTGGTCATCTGTGGTCCCAGCGGTTCTGGTAAGTCAACCCTGATCAGGTGCATTAATAAACTTGAACCAATTCAAGAAGGAGAAATCATTGTTAACAACATGTCGGTAGGGGCCTCAAGCACAAATCTGACTAAGCTTCGGGCTGAAATTGGGTTTATTTTTCAGCAGTTTCACCTCTATCCTCACATGACAGCATTACAAAATATTATGTTAGCTCCAATCAACGTTAAAAAGATTACAAAAATAGAAGCCGAAAAAATTGCCAGACAAAAATTGGAACGTGTTGGCTTGACTGAAAAAGCTGACGCCTACCCGGCACAACTTTCTGGTGGTCAGCAACAGCGGGTAGCTATCGCCCGCGGCCTTGCTATGTCCCCGGAAATTATGCTTTTTGATGAACCAACTTCCGCATTAGACCCAGAAATGATTGGTGAGGTTTTGGACGTTATGGTGAGCCTTGCATCGGAAGGTATCACGATGTGTGTCGTGACCCATGAAATGGGATTTGCTAAAAAAGTGGCTGATCGGGTTCTGTTTATGGATGAAGGAAAAATTATTGAGACGGGTAAGCCGGCAGACTTTTTTGATAATCCTAAAACTGAAAGAGCTGCCGATTTTATCAGTAAAATTCTGACTCATTAGCCATTTGCTAAATCTTTTGTATAATTCTTTTAAATCATCAAGCACTCTCAACTGAGTGAATCCCACACAAAGGAGGAATAATATGAAAAAACTCTGTTTTCTTGCGATTGTTTTAATCCTTTTATCGGTTCAAACCGTTATGGCAGCAACTCCTGCAGACACTCTGGTTATGGCCAACAGTATTGACGATGTCATTACTCTTGATCCTGCTGAGATTTTTGAGTTCACCGGCGCCGAATATGCTGGCAATACTTATGACCGACTTATTGGCTATGATGTTGATAATGTGAGTAATATTTATGGTGTAGTGGCTGAAAGCTGGACAATTTCTCCTGATGGTAAGACCTACGTATTTAAAATCAGAAAAGGGATCAAATTTGCGTCAGGAAACCAACTCACTGCTGATGATGTGGTGTTTTCGCTGCAGCGGGTCATTAAGCTTGATAAATCGCCAGCTTTTATCGTTTCGCAATTTGGCTTTACCCCCGAAAATGTTGCAGAAAAGATTGTTAAAGTTGACGACTATACAGTTAAGGTCACGGTCGATAAGGCTTATGCCCCGACATTTTTTCTCTATTGTATGACATCAACCGCTGGTTCCATTGTTGATCAAAAAGATGTTATGGCTCACGAAAAAGACGGCGATCTTGGCTACGGTTGGCTTAAAACCGCCTATGCTGGTTCCGGACCGTATAAACTTAAAGCTTGGAAAGCCTCTGAATCTCTGATTCTGGATCGTAACGATAACTACTGGGGTGAAAAAGCAAAGCTAAAGAGGGTCTTTATTCGCCATATTCCCGAATCTTCAACCCAGCGTTTACTTCTTGAAAAAGGCGACGTTGATATCGCCAGAAATTTAGGTCCTGATGAAATAAAGGGTCTGGCTGGAAATAAAAATATCATAGTCCGTAAAAAAGCCAAGGGTGCGGTCTGGTACCTGGGATTAAACCAGAAAAATCAATATTTGAAAATTCCACAAGTTCGCCAGGCACTTAAATATCTGATTGACTATAAGGGAATGGAAGCCACGATCTTGGATGGCAAAGCAACCGTTCATCAGGCTTTTTTGCCTAAGGGCTTTCTTGGCGCTTTAGAAGAAACCCCATTCTCCTTAAATGTTGCAAAGGCCAAGGCGCTATTGAAGGAAGTAGGGTTGGAAAAGGGATTCTCTCTGACGATGGATACCCGCAACAACGAGCCAACCACCTCAATGGCGCTGACTATTCAGGGAACATTCGCTCAGGCTGGTATCAAGCTGGAAATTATTCCGGGTGAAGGGAAGCAGACTCTGACCAAATATCGTGCCCGTAATCATGACATTTATATTGGTCGTTGGGGACCGGACTACATGGATCCACATACCAACGCCGATACCTTTGCCCGTAATCCGGATAATGCAGACGATGCTAAATCCAAACCACTGGCCTGGAGAAATGCCTGGGCCATCCCTGAGATGACCAAAAAAGCTGATGCGGCAGTTCTGGAGATGGATACTGCAAAACGTGCCAAGATGTATCTGGATCTACAACGGGAACACCAGCAGGTTTCTCCATTTGTCATCATGTTCCAGGATATTGAAATCTTTTCTAAACGAGCTAATGTCAATGGTTTTATCCTTGGACCAAGCTTTGATAGTAACTTCTATCAGTATGTAACAAAATAAGACATTAGTTGCCCCTCCGGCAGCCACCTGTTATCGGGTGGCTGCCCTCTTTAACTCGGTCAGTTCAAAATGGTTCAATTCCTGACAAAAAAGCGCTTTAAAAAGGCAACAACCCAGACATTGCAACTTATTGCTATGGTTTTGATTACTTTTTTGGGTCTGTTGCTCATCACCTTTCTGATTGGTCGAGTTGTCCCAATTGACCCGGTTCTTGCTGTTGTTGGTGATAAAGCTTCACAAGAAGTGTATGAGCGAGCTCGTATTGAGATGGGGCTTCATTTGCCCCTCTGGCAGCAGTTTTTTATTTATATCAGCAGTGTCTTGCGGGGAGATCTTGGTACTTCAGTTCTGACTGCAAAACCGGTATTGGACGATATCTTTCGTGTTTTTCCCGCGACAATGGAACTTGCTTTTCTGGCAACATTATTTGGCGTTTTTGTCGGTATTCCTTTAGGTGTTCTCTCTGCAGTCAAGCGGGGAGGACTTCTAGACCACATTTCCAGAGTTGTTGGACTGTTAGGTTATTCTCTACCTATCTTCTGGCTGGCACTGTTAGCGCTCATGGTGTTTTATGCCAAGTTTGATCTGCTACCGGGACCAGGGCGGGTCGATATTTTCTATGAAGGTATTGTTGATCCGATCACCGGTTTCATGCTGATTGATTGTATCCTTGCAAAAGACTGGGAAGTTTTCCGCAATGCTCTCTCCCATCTCATCATGCCGGCAACGTTGTTGGGCTATTATAGCATGGCCTATCTTTCCCGGATGACACGCTCATTCATGATCGAGCAGTTGCGCCAGGAATATATTCTGACTGCCCGGGTTAAAGGTGTGGCCGAATGGAAGGTTATTTGGGGGCATGCGCTTGGGAATTGTTCCATTCCTTTGATTACGGTGATCGCCCTCAGTTTTGGAACCCTACTTGAAGGGTCTGTTTTAACCGAAACAATTTTTGCCTGGCCAGGACTTGGCCTTTATTTAACAAATTCGCTACTTAATGCTGATATGAATTCGGTGCTGGGAAGTACAATCGTTGTTGGCAGTATTTTCCTGGCTGTCAATCTCTTTTCAGATTTGCTTTATAAAGTCATGGATCCCAGAGCCCGTTGAATCAATTTTTAAAAAATAATTGAAAAGAAGATGACTGAGAAAACGACAACTTACAGTAATGCTAAAGAATGGCTCCTGACCGATACTCCAGCATCGGCATTACAGGCCGCCGCCGGTCGGGCTTATCTTGGCTTGATTGAATTCCTGAAAAATCGGCTGGCCGTTCTGGGTCTTCTGATCATCGTAGCACTCGTGTTCATTGCCTTGTTTGCTCCTTATATAGCCCCTTTTGATCCCATTGTGACCGACTTGAGTAATCGTCTACTACCCCTTTCCTCTGAACATTTCTTTGGTACCGATGAACTTGGCAGAGATATTTTTAGTCGAATTATTTGGGGTTCTCGTCTGACTCTCTACGTCATTGGACTTGTGGCGATCATTGCTGCACCCGTCGGTATTATTGTTGGCACCGTTGCTGGTTATTTCGGTGGAGTTGTCGATATGATATTGATGCGGATTACCGACATTTTTCTGGCCTTTCCAAAGCTTATTCTGGCTCTCGCGTTTGTTGCCGCATTGGGGCCGGGAATAGAGAATGCCATCATTGCTATTTCGATCACTTCATGGCCTCCCTATGCCAGAATTGCCAGAGGCGAAACCATTACTATCCGTAACTCTGATTTCATTCGTGCCATCAAACTTCAGGGGGCTGGGCCAATACGGATTATCAGCGGGCATATCATGCCCCTCTGCCTCTCTTCGCTGATTGTTCGGGTCACCCTCGATATGGCAGGAATTATCCTGACCGCCGCCGGCCTCGGCTTCCTTGGTCTTGGCGCTCAGCCACCCTCGCCAGAATGGGGAGCCATGACTTCTAGTGGCCGATCTTATATCCTTGACCATTGGTGGCTCATTACCATGCCGGGGACAGCTATTTTTGTTGTAAGTTTGGCTTTTAATTTGCTTGGCGATGGCTTGCGGGAAGTTCTTGATCCCAAGAGCGATAACTGATGGGTGTTTCGATATGATTCTGGAAGATCAATTACTCCAGGTTAAAAACCTCAATATCATTTTTCCGTCGCCAAAGGGGGATGTTCATGCTGTTAAAGACATCAGTTTTTCCATTGGCAAAGAGAAAATCGGCATTGTCGGTGAATCAGGATCGGGAAAATCGGTCACCGGTCGCTCAATCCTTCGGCTACTGCCTCCTTATGCAAGAATAAGCGCAGACGAAATTTCTTTCAAAGGGCAGAATCTGCTCTCTTTCAGTGAAAAAGAGATGCGGAAGATCAGGGGGAGGGAAATATCTATGGTGATGCAGGATCCCAAATATTCCCTGAATCCGGTGCGTACGGTTGGAAAGCAAATTAGCGAAGCCTATATTGTTCACCGAAAGGCCACAAAGCAGGAAGCCCGGGAACAGACGCTGAAGATGCTTGAGGCGGTTAGAATCCGCAACCCGGAACAGGTTTATCGCCTTTACCCCCATGAGGTATCCGGGGGTATGGGGCAGAGAATCATGATCGCGATGATGCTGATACCTGACCCCAGCCTGTTGATTGCTGATGAACCGACATCAGCTTTAGATGTGACGGTACAGTTACAGGTGCTGGCGATCCTTGATGATCTGGTCAGTCAGCGTGGAATGGGGCTTATTTTCATCTCCCATGATTTGGAACTGGTCTCTTCATTTTGTGACCGGATTATCATCATGTATGGGGGGCGGATAATGGAAGTTGTTAATGCTGCTGATCTGCATAAGTCTACCCATCCCTATACTCGCGGGCTTTTGAATTGCTTGCCGCGAATCGAAGGTGGAAATCAGCGCCTTTCAACTCTGGTGCGGGATGATGCCTGGCTTGATGCTGATTTTTCGTCCGCATCGGATACGTCGGCTACGTTACCTGGATGATTATTTAAAATGCTGAATATCTCAAATCTTAATATATTCTTCGGTCATGGCAGCGAAAAAAACCATGCGGTTAAAAATGTCTCTTTCAAGGTTAAAAGGGGCGAGAGCTTTGGCCTTGTCGGGGAATCAGGATCGGGAAAATCGACGGTATTGAATTGTATTTCCGGTTTATTGAATCATTGGCAAGGAACGATTGAGGTTGACGGCGTACCCGTCTCGCAGAAACGCAATCTGGCTTTTTACCGGAAAGTTCAACTGGTATTTCAAGACCCTTACGCTTCACTCCATCCGCGGCATACCATCGACAGAACCCTCAAAGAACCACTTGCCATTCACAATTTCAGTGATATAAACCATCGAGTTGAAAAGGTTCTGCGTGAAGTTGACCTTGGGTCGCAGTTCCGTTTTCGCTATCCACACCAGCTTTCTGGTGGTCAGCGACAACGGGTTGCGGTTGCTCGTGCGTTGATTCTTGAACCGGAAATTATCTTGTTGGATGAACCAACCTCGGCTCTTGATGTTTCAATCCAGGCAGAAGTTCTGAATTTATTGCAGGATCTACGCAAGGAACGAAATCTCACCTATGTCATGGTTAGTCATGACCTGGCGGTTATCTCCTATATGTGTGAGAATTGTGCGGTCATGAGTCAGGGCGCTATGGTTGAAATGATCAGTGCCGAACAGCTCAAGAGTGGAAACCTGAACCAAAACTACACCAAGCAATTGTTTACTGCCAGTAAGGGCTATGATCGGGCAGCCATTGATCTGTTCCAGGACTTCTAGCTTTAAAACCTTCAAATATGGAGGATGAAATGACACCAAACGCTACCATTAATGTCAGTGTCAGTAACCAATATCGAGAACCCTCTTATTCCAGCGAAGTCATAACTCAGGGAATTCTTGGGGAAAAAGTTGAAATATTGGAGACCGAACCTTCTTTCAGTAAGGTACGGCAGGCCGATGGCTACGAGAGCTGGATTTCAGCTGGGCAAATTGTATCGGGTCATCAGTTGGCGGGTGATGACATTATGGTCAGAAGTCATTTTCTGCGTATTTATGCTGAGCCAGCGACCTCAGCTGAGGGGATCAAAGACGCAGTTATCGGCTCAACCCTTAAAGCAATTGACGAAGTGGGTGCCTGGTATCAAATCGCGCTACCTGACGGTTCCACCGGTTGGGCTGAAAAAAGGTATTTTGGTATATTCCCTGCCTATTCTGCCGATAATATAGTCACCTTAGCTCGAGAGTTTCTTGGTTATCAATATAGTTGGGGTGGTTGTACGCCAAAGGGATTCGACTGCTCTGGATTTGTCCAGACAGTTTTTCGTTTAACGGGTTGCCTGCTGTTTCGTGACTCTTGGCAACAGCAACAGCATAACTTGTTTTCTACCGATTATCACGCCGCACAACCTGCCGATCTTCTGTTCTTCGGTGCTTCCCCGGATAAAGTGACCCATGTTGCTATCTCTCTTGGTCATGAGCGTTTTATCAATGCCAAAGGCTGGGTAAGATTGAACAGCTTCAAAGAGACCGACAGTGACTTCAGTCGTGACCTGTTAAATACCTTTATTTCTGTCAACAGATATTCAGCATGAGGTCGTAAGATGAAAATTACCGATATAAAAATTCAGATTATTAATATCCCCCTTGTCGCAACCTTTAAAACAGCCCTGCGATCCGTTGACCAGATAGAAAATATTGTTATTACCATCATGACCGATACTGACCTGGTTGGCTTCGGTGGGGCAGCTCCAACCGCGGTCATAACCGGCGAGACAACCTCATCCATTGGTGGTGCAATTGAGCATATTCGTGACAGTATTCTCGGGATGAGCCTCACTGAGGTAGAAAATATTTTTCAGCGTCTTAACAACTGTATTGTCGGTAATTCGTCGGCAAAAGCCGCTGTGGATATGGCGATTTATGATTTGCTGGCAAAAAACCTGAAAGTCCCTCTCTATCAACTTCTTGGCGGTATGAGCAGCACGCTGGAAACAGATGTCACCGTGAGCCTTGATACTCCTGAAAAAATGATACGCGAAAGCAAAGAACAGCTGAGCGCTGGCTTTAATACCCTCAAAGTTAAAGTTGGCGGCGATCCGGAGCTCGACATCAACCGTCTTCAGCTGATCAGAGAAGCCATCGGCAGTGAAGCCCGTATTCGAATTGATGCTAATCAAGGTTGGAGCGCCAAAGAGGCTGTGCAGGTGGGTAAGGAACTGGAACGTAACGGGGTCGACATCGAGCTTATGGAACAGCCTGTTCTTGCTCGTGATTTCAACGGTTTACGCTACGTCCGTGAACATGTCAACATGCCGGTTTATGCCGATGAAAGCGTTTTC
This sequence comes from Desulfuromusa sp., assembly GCA_033791405.1. Taxonomy (GTDB): domain Bacteria; phylum Desulfobacterota; class Desulfuromonadia; order Desulfuromonadales; family Geopsychrobacteraceae; genus Desulfuromusa. The sequence continues at coordinate 1,119 of JASJGT010000384.1, read as the reverse complement.
TCTCCTCGGGATGCTCTGGATCTTATTGGTATGAACGCGGTGGATGGTCTCAATATCAAGCTTATGAAATGCGGCGGTATTTACAATGCCCTGAAGATAGCGGCAATTGCAGAAACGGCTGGCATCCCCTGTATGATTGGCTCGATGATGGAATCCAATGTCAGCGTAGCAGCGGCAGCCCACTTGGCAGCTGCCCGATCAATTATCAGTCGCTATGATCTTGATGCGCCACTTTTTTGTAGTATCAACCCGGCAGTCGGCGGGATAACCTACCAAGGTTCCAGGGTCTGCTTTTCAGATACTCCCGGCCTCGGTATCGAATCAATTGGCTAGTTTTAAAACTGTAAAATTTCAACAGACTTCACAAGGGGAAAATATCTTGGAAAAGAAACATCTTGAACATGTGGCAGACATTCACCGCCGTGCATTTACTGTCGATGCCCACTTTGACCTGACCTATGATGTGGCCAATCGTCGCGAACGGGGGCAGAAGAAAGTTGTCGAAACAAATTTTCTGCCACAATTCAATGCCGGTGCCTTGAACCTAGTTGTTTCAGCGATTTTTATTGAGGATTTTTTTCTCCCCGAAATGGGATTGAGAAGAGCTCTGGATCAAATCAGCTATCTGCATGAAGAAATAGATGAAACCCCTGGCCAGTTCAGGATCTGCCGCTCAACAGCCGAAGCTTATGCTGCTCAAGCTGCTGGAGAAATAGCCTTTTTTCTCTCACTTGAAGGAGCCGAACCGTTACAGAATGACCTGCGCCTATTACGCATCTTTTATGAACTCGGCGTGCGGGGGCTGGGGTTGGTCTGGAGTCGGCGTAACAATGTCGCTGATGGCGCCTTCTTTACTGAAACCCGCGAAGGTCGTAGGGGTGGACTGACTTCGTTTGGCGTAGAGCTGATTGAAAAAGCTGAAGCTCTTGGGATGTTTATTGATGTCAGTCATATCAATGATGAAGGCTTCTGGGATGTTTTCGATGTGGCGACAAAACCGCTCATTGCTTCACATTCAAATTGTCGAGCACTCGCTGGAACCATGCGCAATCTCACCGATGATCAGATTAAAGCCATTGCAAAAAATGGTGGGGTTATTGGCATGAATTCGGTCGATGT
>JASJGT010000383.1:0-4259 GCA_033791405.1 Desulfuromusa sp. | reverse complement strand
ATGTTGGAAGGAGTGACGGACGGTTCCATGGATGCGGCCGTAGCCGCATTTACAATTACTTCTGAAAGAGAGAAACAATTCGATTTTTCTCACTCTTTTTATTCAACAGGGATAGGTATTGTTGTTGCTGAAAAAGAGCAGAAATCTTATTTTGGCACTGTCAAGAGCCTTGTTTCCTTTCGTTTCCTTAAAGAAGCATTCACTCTTGCAGTTCTTTTGATCGGCATCGGTTTTTTAATCTGGCTATTAGAACACAGGCGCAATCCGGCACATTTTGAGAATCGTGCAGTAAAAGGTGTTTTTTCCGGTTTCTGGTGGTCTGCTGTAACAATGACAACGGTGGGGTTCGGTGATAAAACCCCGTTGACTGTGGCAGGTCGACTGCTTGGCATTGTATGGATGTTTTCCGGAATCATTCTGATATCGAGTTTTACGGCGGCCATTACCTCGTCCCTGACAGTTGCCCGTCTTGATTCCAATATCAGAACCATCGCAGATTTACCCAATGTATCTGTTGGAACCATAAACGATACAACCAGTGAATTTTTCCTGAAAGAAAGACATATTTTTTGTATCACCTATCCCTCACCCCTTGATGGGCTCAAAGCAGTTCAGATGGGGCAAATCGATGCTTTTGTATATGATGCGCCCCTTCTTCGTTACCTAATTCTGAATAACTTTAACAATGAATTAAAAATATTACCCCAGAGAATCGCCCGACAGGATTATGGAATAGCGCTCCCCCCGGGAAGTTCCCTCCGGGATCCTGTCAATCTGGTGATGCTAGACGCAATGGAAGAAGACTGGTGGCAGGATATGCTGTTTAAATCGATAGGGGAATAAGGCCGTATCCGTGGTACATCCTTTTGAAAGAAATAACGAAGGAAACTCTGATTTAAAAATGATAAGAAAGGTATCATAAATGAATGGACTCGTATATGCGTATATGCTTGACGGTAAAGGCAGGGGAACGATTGTTGACTGGCAGGATATCAACGATCATCGCCCGGAAACAGGGACGCTCTGGATTCATCTTAATTATTCTGATGACACGGTAAAAAAATGGATTCAAACAGAAAGCAGTCTCAGTGCTTTGTCTTGTGAAATCTTGATGGAACAGGACACACGGCCCCGCCATGTTAAAACAACAGATGGATTCCTCCTGATCCTGAGAGGTGTTAATTTCAATCCGGAATCCGATCTGGAAGACATGGTTGCTCTGCGTATGAGTTTTGAAGAAAACCGTATTATCACCATGTGCCAACGGCCTGTGATGGCGCTAAAAGATATTCATGAAGCATTGGAGGCCGGGAGGGGACCCAAAAATACACTCGGCTTTCTTGCCATGTCAATTGATCGTATAGTGGATCGAATGGGAGAGATGATCGCCGAGGTTGACGAGCAGGTGGATAAATTAGAAGATGCCGTACTCACGGCCGACATTGATACATTCCGCTCACAATTGGCCCAAATAAGACGCCAAAACATAACGCTGCGCCGGCATATCGCCCCACAGCGGGACGTTCTGGCTCGTTTACAAAATGAACATCCTGAGTGGGCCAACGATAAAACAAGACTACAACTACGGGAATTTTCTGAAAGGACAGTCCGTTTTATTGAAGAGCTTGACTCGGTGCGTGACCGTACCTCCGTCACCCAGGAGGAACTGAACAACCGCTTATCGGAACAGATTAATAAGGCCATGTATGTCTTGTCCATTGTAACGGTCATATTTCTTCCTCTAGGGCTGATCACCGGTCTGCTTGGAATTAATGTGGGCGGTATTCCGGGTGCGGAATATAAATGGGCTTTTCTAATTGTCGTGCTGATACTGATAGTGATCGTATCATTGCTGATCAATTATTTTCGACGAATCAAGTGGTTATGAGGACAGATAAAAAGATAGAAAAAGGGGACGTTATGCTAAAAATATCCAAGAAATTAATCGGTTCATTTACCATTGGTATCCTATTACTTTATCCAATATTTTTTTCTGCAGCCAGTGCACAGCAGACTGCTGCTCAACAAGTAACAGTTGAACAAGCAACAGCAGGAGCATATTCGGGCCCGTCTATTGAACAACTAAAATCCAGAAAAACCGCTATAGCAAGTATAGCTGATATTGATGCCAAGGTAAAAACCGATGCTGTCAACTACATTGAACGGGCAATCGCGTTTGTGGAACTCTACAAAAGCATTGGCAGCAAGGCAAATGAATTATCACAGCTCGTAAAAGTTGCTCCGAAACGGGTAAAAGCATTGCAAGAAGAACTCACACAAACCTATCCGAGAGAGGATAAAGCCCAATCCCCTTTCCGGCATAAAAAAATGCAGGATCTTGAACAGCAGGTTCGCCAGATTGAAGCTGAACTTGCTGCAGCGCAAACGGGGTTGCAACAATGGGGGGATCGTCTGATAGCTGAAAAAGATGCCATACGCCAGATCCCGGAAATAACGATTAATTTTACCGAACGTCAAAAAGAAATTCGATTGCAACTTGAAAGTGCTGTCAGTGTTGCCGAAACCGACGTGCTTAACCATGCCAGAATGTTGTTTCTTAACGCCGAGCAAGCAAAAATAAATGCTGACATTAATTACAATGAACAACGTCAGCGAAGTCATAACCTCCTCATGGAACTGTTCAATTCAGAACTGACCCTTGCCCAGAAAAAGGTAAATTCCCTTGAACAACTATTAAATAATCTACAGGTTTATGTTCAGGACCTTCGACAGCAGGAAGCTGTTCAGGTAAGCATTGACGCCCAGGACGCTGTTCTAAAAGTCTCCCTGCAGCCAAAAAATATCCAAGATCAATTTGATATTAATATAAAATTGAGTGCCGAACTTGAAACCATTACAGCAGATGAAATCAAGCTTGCAAAAAAATACAGTCAGTATAAATCTGAACTGAAAACCTTGGAAGAAGAATTTGAAACTGCCAGAAAAAGAGTGGACCTGGATTTACTCAACGAGGTTATTGGCCTGGCACTAAGAACCCAACGCCTTAATCTGCAGGCTACTGACCAGTATTCTGTTGATTCAAAATCCTTTCGGATAAGAATGAGCGAAATCAGTGAGTGGCAAATAGAATTGGATCGTTTGATGCGGGAACTTTCCAACCCGGAAGCCTTGTTAGTTAAGATTATGGATTCCATGAACCTTGTCTCGGATCAAGAGCGCAAATCGCTGGAATCAAAAATTCAGGACGTTCTAAACAGACGTCTGGATATTATCCAAAAATCCAAATCAGTCTATGATCGAACCATAAAAATGATTCAGGACATCGAGTTTACAAAAAAGCAATTGGTAAACACTGCTGAAGACTTTGGCGAATTGCTTGATCGCCACCTTCTCTGGATTCGAAGTTCCAAGCCTTTCAGGATCAATGATGTCAAGCACCTTACAATGTCGGTGGAATGGTTTTTAAAATCAGAGAACTGGATCCATTTATTCCAGGATATCACTAACTCATTTGCCGGGAACCCGCTTTTCTGGATTTCTGGAATAATCGTCTTCTTTGTATTGTCTTTCAGTCGTCCATGGACAAGAAAACAACTCAGAATAATTGCCGTCCGACTTGATCAGCAGGCAGGTGACTCATTTTGGCTGACGGTCAAAACTCTGGGGCTAACCGTAATACTGGCTGCTGCCTGGCCGTTTATCCTGTGGTTTCCCTCCATGCAATTGACAGGTCTTGCCACGGCAGATCAATTCAGCACCAGCATTGCCTCGGGCCTGACCTATGCGTCCTATACTCTGGTTTTCTGGCTCCTTTTCTATACGGTCTGCAGTCCATATGGATTGGCTCAAAAACACTTTCAATGGCCGGAAGTTATCAGGAAAACCCTTAAATACAACCTGGTCTGGCTGATCCCCATAGAGACGGTTTCGTCGTTTCTTATAGGAGCCATGGAGGCTATTCCTGAATTCCAGTACAGCGACAGTCTTGCTAAACTATCCATCATTGTTCAAGCGCTGGCAATAGCCACATTTGTAGTACGAGTATTAAGATTTAAAGGGGGGATCACCTCCTTTGCAATGGCAACCAAACCGGATAGCTGGTTTTGCCGTTTGCGTTATTTATGGTACCCTCTGGCAATACTTTTACCGCTATGTATTCTCTTCCTGACAGTGTCCGGGTATTATTATTCGGCACTTGAAATCCGTTCCCTGATGTACAATTCCATTGGACTCATTTTGACCTTGATTATCCTCAATAACATGGCACTCAGGGCCTTGAGGCTAGCCCGCCGCAAGAT
>JASJGT010000382.1:0-3378 GCA_033791405.1 Desulfuromusa sp. | reverse complement strand
AGCTGGATGAGGTGGCAAAGCGGCTGCAGATTTTTGAAATGTTGGCAGCGGGAGTCCCGCAACGGCAAATTGCTACTCGGCTGGGGGTAGGGATCGCCACAGTTTCACGAGGCTCTAACGTTTTAAAGAAACGGAATAGGGGCTAAAGCGGCTGCCCTGCAGAATTTCATTACTATGGATGGGTTTTGCTTATACCCATTCAAGCGGGTCGGTTTTGTAGTATTTTAAAAGCTCTTGGTATAGCTCTGGATGTTTCTTCTGTAGTTGAACAGGTTTTTCGAAAAAAGTTTCTGTCGCAACGGCAAAGAACTCAGCGGGATTCGTTGCCCCATAGGCATCCAGCACGTTACGTTTTTTCTTTCTTCCTTTCCGCTGTAACTGCTCAAACTCTCTGGAGAACACCGTTGCCCATGAAGAGTAGGCGGAACGTCGTTCCAAGATAGGGACTCCATCAGCAGCACCATCTTCCTGATCAAGTTGATGGGCAAATTCGTGCATTGTTACATTATGTCCATCGCGAAAGTTAAATGCCCCTTTCTTCACGTGGTTCCACGAAAGGACAACTGTGCCAGTGCCCCAGGATTCACCCAACCGGACTGACTTTTTCTCATCTCTATTGAAAAGTGACTTTCCCCCTGCAACATACGCACTTGGGTAGACCACTACCGAGCGCAGTTTTGGATAGCATCTATCTGTACGATTGAGTAGCAGCAGACATGCCTGGGCCGCAATGGTCACCTTGATCTCATCGGTTATAGTGAGATCCTCGCAGCCTTCGAACGATTTCTCCACGAGAAACAGGTTAATATCCTGATGTAACTCTTGTCGTAGCTTAGATGACAGTTTAGCGTAGGGAGGGATATTCTGGTGAAGAACCTGAGCCCATTCATCAGGAAATGGACTTGTGAAAGCCAGACGACGTCGAGCTCTGCGACGTGCCATCGTCATAAGCACATATGCTGCTAAGAGCCCCGCTGCAACCAAAAGAATAAAAATAGCTAAACTCATTTTCCCTCACTCACCGACTTAGAATCACACAATCTCGTCCTGAATTCGGTTATCGAACACCCGCTGACTCTTCTTTTCTGAGCGTGGCAGGCTGGCGTATTCGACCAGTTCCAGTACAACAGAAACCAACAACTGTTTTTTAACCTGATGACCAATTTCGTGACTTAATTCCGGACTGCGTTTGAGATCGACCCTTTCGGCACGTTCAACAACTAACCGCATGTGGTCGCGCCCAGCATGGTCGCGGGTTAAATAAATCTGGTATTCAGAACCGATTCCCGGTACGGCAGATAAAATTGTATCAATACTACTTGGATAAATATTCACACCACGGAATTTAATCGTGTCATCGCTACGTCCTTTGATCCGTGAGTGGCGCGGTAAAATACTGCCACATTCGCAACGGCCAGGAATTATCCGCGTGATGTCGCGGGTTCGGTAACGGATCAGCGGAGCCCCTTCTTTACATAAGGTGGTCACAACCATCTCGCCCCATTCACCTTCGGGGACAGGTTGCAAGGTTTCTGGATCGAGGATTTCCAACAGGTAATAATCCCCCCAGTAATGGATACAGTCGTGTTCACTACACTCTATTCCTGCACCGGGTCCGTACAATTCGGTCAGCCCAGTGATGTCAAATAGTTCTGCACCGCCAAACAGTTCAGAAATTTTCTGCCGCATCGAACGGCTGGAACGTTCTGAACCGTAGATGATTTTTTTGATAGCGATCTGGTCAGCAACCCCGCGTTTGTGGATTTCCTCCGCCATCAACAACGCCATTGAAGCGGTTGAGCAAAAAACGGTCGACTGGAAATCGAGCAAAAATTGAATCTGCATGTCGATATTACCTGGTCCGGCTGGAACTGCTGTGGCTCCAATCTTTTCACAACCAAACTGAAAGCCCATTCCCGCAGTCCAAACGCCATATCCGACAGCAATCTGCACCCGATCAAGGGGGGTGACCCCAGCCATTTGATAACAACGAGCGAAGAAATCTGTCCAGTCATCAAGATCTTTCTGGGTATAACAGAGAACCTTGCGTTTGCCGGTTGTTCCGGATGAGGCATGAACCCGAACAATTTGTTCAAATGGAACGGATCGTAATGGAAAGGGGTAGCCATCACGCAAATCTTCGGCTGTCGTAAAGGGGAGTTTCTTGAGATCATCCAGAGACTGAATCGTGTCTGGTGTGATATTCGCCTGATCCAGCTTTTCCCGATACTCGGTAGAACCTTCATAGACGTGGCGGATGGTCCACTGTAAACCGGTTAATTGGTGAGCTTGCAATTCTTCTTCAGTTTCGAATCTGGGCATAAAGTTCTGCTGTTGCATATCAGGTTTCTCCAGACGGATATTGGTCAGCCCGGCGGCTCCGAGACGACTGGCAGCGGGGTTGGTGTCACTGGCAGCGCCAAGAAAAGCAGAGCGCAAAATTGGGTCGTTTAAAAGTTTGCTGCTTTTTCCATGCTCAATAATTTTACCATTGGCTAGCAGATATGCTTTGTCCGAAGCTGAGAGGGCACGGGCAGCATTTTGTTCAACTAGCAGTATTGTGGTGCCGGAACGGGCAAGTTGATGGATGATGGCAAAAATTTCGTCAGTAATCAATGGAGCTAATCCGAGACTTGGCTCATCAAGCAGTAACAAGCTGGGTTTTGCCATCAGTGCCCGACCCATGGCAAGCATCTGTTGTTCGCCACCAGAGAGGGTTCCGGCTAGCTGTTCTTGACGTTCTTGCAATTTTGGAAAACGGGTGAAAACTTCTTCTACCCGCTTTGTTGATTCAGCTTTTGACAGTTTTAAAGGGATCGCACCAAGCTGTAGATTTTCCAATACCGACAAATGGCCGAAGACTTCACGACCTTCAGGAGATAGTGCCAAGCCAAGGCGCACCATCTGCGCCGGATTGGTGTTGGTCACATCTTTCCCATTGAGACTGATTTGCCCTCTAGAGGGCTTAATCAGACCCATTAGGCATTTTAGCAGGGTACTTGTCCCAGCACCATTTGCACCGACCAAGGCAACTGTTTCCCCTTTGTTAATTTCAAGATCAACTCCGAAGAGGGCTTGGGCAGCACCGTAGTGGGCGGTGAGATTTTTGATTTTTAGCATAGTTTAAACCATAAAAGTATGAAGTTATAAAGAGTACCAAACAAATCAAGAACTTTAACGCAGAGGCGGAGAGACGCAGAGTAATACAAAAATAAAACCTGACTTCTGGGTTAAAAGCTATAAATAAGAGTCTAAGGTTTTCTCAGCGAACTCTGCGCCTCTCCGTTAAAAAATTAGCTGTTAAGCTGTGGCATCTACCCGTCCCAAGTAGGCTTCCAACACCAACGGATTTCGGCGAACTTCATCCGGCGTGCCGGT
>JASJGT010000381.1:0-3628 GCA_033791405.1 Desulfuromusa sp. | reverse complement strand
CCCGCTGATGCTGACAGGTATAAGGTTCCCATCTTTGCTGGAGCGGTGCGTTTCAAAACCGGACAATCTTTCTCCTGCCAGCATCTTATCGGTGAGTGCGTTTGATTCGAATCTGACCTCATCGGGCACAAAATCCTCCATGGTTCTGTCAAAAAGCTCTTCCATGGTCCACCCGAAAACACTAGTGAAAGCCGAGTTTAGGTAGGTTACCTTACCCTCCATATCATAGAGAATAATCGGATCGGGATTTGCACCTAATATTAACCGGTGTTTCTCTTCGCTGCGCCGCAGGGCATCATGGTATGATTTAAGGCGAAGCAGTGATTTAACCCTGATCTGCAACTCGGTCTGGTCCACCGGCTTAGTAAGAAAATCATCCGCACCTGCTTTAATCGCCTTGATACGATGCTTTTTCTCTTTTAATGCGGTGACCATGACTACAGGAATTATTCTGGTTTTTTTGTTCTGCTTTAATCGCCGGCAGACTTTATAACCGTCGATACCCGGCATCATAACATCCAGCAGGATCAGATCGGGCCGGTTATCTTCCACGCATTCCAGGGCTTTCTCACCACTTGCAGCTTCAATCAACAAGTAATTTTCTGGTATGAGCATGGCTTTAACCAGCTTGATGTTTGTTTGTTCATCGTCAACGATCAGTATGGTTGGCCTTTGCATGCTTGACTATCTCCAAAATCAGCGACCACCAGCAGAGCTGGGGGTATGAGGATGGCCCTTGGGGCCGGGACCACATCTGCTGGTGGTCACTGATTTTTAATTAGGCCGGAATTATGAAACTGAACCGGCTTCCTTTCCCCTCTCCCTCACTCTCGGCCCAAATCCTGCCGCCGTGAAGCTCGACTAGGCGTCTGGTCAATGACAAGCCTAATCCTGTGCTCTGGTATCTTTGATTCGCTGAGCTCTCTACCTGTTCAAAAGGATCGAAGATGCTCTTTAGGTCTTCAGACTTTAAGCCGATTCCGGTATCAGAAACGGAGACTTCAACACATTTCTTCCACCTATCATCTGCTGCTTCGCTCCTGTCATACCGATGTTCGATAGACGGAAGATCTGCCCGGTCTCCCCGTCGAAGGCCGGATCCAACGTTACAATCAACCATTCGCCCGGTTAAGCACATTTCCCCGCCATCGGGTGTACACTTCACCGCGTTCGACAGCAAATTGTACAGGATCTGCTTGAGCTTGCGCTTGTCTGCCCGGACCGTCTCCGTAACACCATCTAAATCCGTAGCCATTTGGATCCCGTGCTTTAGAGTTTTCTCCTTAACCATCACCAGACTGTTCTCCAAAAGCAGCTTGAAATTCACATCCGACCTTTCCAGCTCCAGCTTGCCCGCTTCCACCTTGGATAGATCCAAAACATCGTTTATCAAAGAAAGCAGGTGCCCGCTGCTGTGAAGCACATCTTCGAGATACTCCTGTTGAACCTCATTTAACTCACCGAAATTTTTGTCCACCACCAGTTCGGTAAAACCAATGATGTGGTTTAAGGGGGTTCTGAGTTCATGGCTCATGTTGGCCAAAAACTCACTTTTTGTTCGGTTCGCTGTCTCTGCCACTTCTTTTGCATTTTTTAAGTCCTCTTGTGCACAGGTACGTACTGAAATCTCTTTCTGAAGTTCTGTATTCTTATCAGATAGCTTTTTCTGGGTACTTTCTCTGACGGTTTCGAAAAAATAAGCATAGGTAAAAACAACCAATAATGACATGGTGAATCTGATTTTGAAACCCATGGGGAGCATTACCGGTTTGTTAATGAAGTAATAGCCTTCATTGAGTCAAGTTCGCCTTTTTATACTTTTCGAAAACCTTATCATAGGTTCCATTATATATCGCACATCGAATTCCAAGCATTTCGTTTCCCGTTTCCTTAACCCACCATGCCCCGGAACGTTTCATTCGTGTATGACAGATAAATTTGTTCGCAGATTCAATACCGCCACTCCCAATAGGATAACCGCCTATACGATCACCGCGGTAATGTATCCTTTTCCGGTTGTTCTGCAAGTAACCAATGAGTTTTCGGATTTCTTCCTTTGTCAAACTATCGCTGGGCTTCATCCGCTGAAGCCCCCAAATCACATTATCCACTTCCGCATAATAAAGCCGCGCTATCGTACTTTCCACCCATTCCAGGCATTTTTGAGATTTCTCACCATATTGCAACTTGGCCACCTTGTGGATATGCTCTGCACAATGGAAATAATCCAAAATCTGGCGCCCTTTTGGAAAACAAGCAACCATATGTTTCCACAGCCAGTCGGCTCCGTCACCCAATAACCCAATGCGAAGATTATCCTGTGAGATTCGAGATGCAACTAATGACAGATCCTCACCAAATTGTTCTTCATTTTGGATTTGATGCCAGCTGACTACATGAACTATTCGATCCTTGCCCAGCAAATATATACGGAACCCTTTGGCTTCCTGCCACCGACCTTGGCCTCTTTTTTCATTGCGCTTTGCTTTTGGACGCGTCGGGACATGAGCACCGTCTGAGGCCACTACCATTACCGGGCGCCAGGAACTTTCGTTCACCCCCTGGCACCGTGCAGCTATCTCTTCTTGGCTGGGAACCACATCCTCCAGGCAGGCATACGCACCCACTTTTTCAAATGTATCGTGCATGAAATGGTCACTTAAAGGCTGATCGGTGAGTTCCGCAAACAGCTCACTGCCACTGAAAAACGGAACCTCTGCAACGGTCCTAGTCGATTTTTTCTGAACATCAAACTGATATTTTTTACGGCTGATCTCAAGCGCCTTGTCCAATGGCGAAAAACCATATGAACAATCCACACAATAAAACCAGGGCCGTTTCAAAGCGCTGGGGCCCTGCATGGTCACCATCTGTTTTAAATTGCCGCGCCGCTTTTTGCACATCTTGTCGCATTGCGGGCAAGGGGCGTATTGCTGATCCAATAGCCCAGAGTACTTTTGCTCAACCAGTGCTTGAAAACAAGCGCCAAAAAACTTTTGTTTCGTCTCGGAAAAAAATTGGCTAAGCTCCATTACCGTGGGTTGTTTACCGTCCTCAAACACTTCATCTATAATTTGGTCAACCCATTTGTCCACTTCATCATGGATCATGTGTCGAAATTTCCCTGTTGGTTCCTGTTCAACAATGCGAGCTGCAAGTCCCATGGCGCCCCCCTTTTACAATCCCACCAATTCTTGACGAAATTGGGATGTAAGGGGGTAAACAAAAATCTCCTTGACTGCCGCGCCTTGCTGATTGTTGTCACGGTCCATCCGCCCGCGGCCCGTCGTCTTTCCCATGTGTATCCAGTTGGCCGCCTTATAGCAAGTGCCTTTGAATCGTTTTTTATCAACCAATGTTTCCATAAGAACCGGACGGTAGCCGTAGCAGCGTTGCCAATCATCCGCAACGGTCTTGGCAGCCAACGCAAGTGCCGAACTGGCAAGGTTTTTGACCTCAACCCAAGGAAAAATGAGAAACCGGCTGTTATTAATGATCCTTTGTAACTTGACTTTTCGTTGTTCATCGGTCCAACCAATCCATCGGTCCCGTGGCGCCATTTTCCAGGCCGGACTGGAAAATTGAAAACAGCCAAGAATATCATGGGTTGCACCGGCTTGAATAAAAT
>JASJGT010000380.1:0-2914 GCA_033791405.1 Desulfuromusa sp. | reverse complement strand
CCTTGGGGGCAAACTGCGGTGCAGAGATCACAAAGGCTGCAGGCAAAAGGCAGCTCAAAAAACTTTTTTTCACTTAAATTATAGTGATCGGCAATCTTTTTTGGATTACCGTGATTTTTCAAAAATCCACATTCATTGACACAGGTCTGGCATTGCGTACAGTCAGTTGAAATCACCTCAAGCTGCTGAGACAGAGCAGCCCTGAAAGGAGCCGGTTGTATTTTCAATTGAGAATGAAATGCCATTGCTTGCGTCTTTGCAGAAAGAAGGGAAAAGAATCTATTCAATATTGTTATGAATAGGGGATTGACATTGGCAAGTCAAATGGATAATCGTGATAGAAACGATAGGCACTATCGAAAAAATAAATGGAGATTCCGATGACATTGCGTCAACTCAAATTATTTATTGCAGTTGCTGAAACGGGAAGTTTTTCGCGTGGGGCAGAAGCAGTTTCTTTGACCCAATCCACAGTTAGTCAACATATTGCTGCTCTTGAACAGGAGTTCAATACACAATTGTTGGATCGAACCAGTAAAGGAATTTTTCTGACAACCGGAGGGGAAATCTTCCTGCAACATGCACGCAGGGTTTTGGCAGAGCAAGAAGTATTGACTCAAGCGATGAACAGTTTACATGGCTTGGAAAAAGCGACTCTTAACTTGGGAGCCAGTAATATTCCAGCTAACTATCTTGTCCCTTGCTTCTTGCCAATTTTACAACATAAGTATCCCGGAATAGCATTGACTATGAAGATTGGAGACAGCAGAGAAATTCTTGATGAGTTAAGGGCAGGTCAGGTGGAATTGGGAATTGTAGGTGGACGCATCGATGATGAAATCTACAGCTATGAGCCCCTGCTGAAAGACCGGTTGGTTATGATTGTTGGGCCAGATCATCCACTTAAAGAACGTCATTCCATCAGCATAGATGAATTGGGAAAAGAATCATTTATTGCAAGAGAAGACGGCTCTGGAACATACCAGGCTTTGCAAACAGCATTTATTTCAACGGGAATTGATCCAGAATTATTCAATGTCATTGCTCGTTTGGGCAGCAACGAAGCAGTCCGTCGAGCTGTTGCAGCAGGATCCGGTTGTGCTTTTGTTTCTGACTTGTCTATCCAAAACAATCTGCGTCATGGAGAATTGTTTAAAATTGATGTTAAAGGATTGTTGATCGAACGGCAATTATGGTTGGTCAAGTTACGTGAACGGACCCCTTCTCCGGCTGCAATTGCTTTCACTGAATTGTTACAACAGGGGACAGTGTTAAACAATCTAGGACAATGTTGTCAGGTTTAATTCTGCTACTGAAAGTTTATGTGTATGTCGACTCCTCAAAAAACCTGGCAACGTCCAGAATTATTGCTCTTCCTTATGGCTTTCGCTGTCCCTTTAAGTTTTGCCGCCTGGCAGGCGCTTCTGAATAACTTTGCTATTGAGCGGGCAGCGTTTACCGGAAAAGAGATGGGGATGCTGCAATCGTTGCGGGAAATCCCAGGGTTCCTCGCTTTCGGCGTTGTGTTTCTACTGCTCATAGTACGAGAACAGCCTCTGGCAATAATTTCGTTACTGCTTCTTGGCCTGGGGACGGCTCTGACAGGTTTCTTCCCGAGCGTCATCGGTCTTTACCTGACAACTGTGTTGATGTCGATCGGTTTTCACTATTACGAAACCATGCAGACATCTTTAACCCAGCAATGGATTCCCAAAGGACGGGCAGCCGAAACTTTTGGCCGTTTAATCGCCGTTGGTTCTTTCTCCGCCATTATTGTTTTTGTTTTGATTTGGGCGGGGACCAACCTGCTTGATCTTGACTATCGCTGGCTCTATCTCGGCTTTGGTGGAATGACAATAGGAATAGCATTGACCGCAGGGATGCTCTTCCCTCAGTTTCCTCAGCCTACAGTTCAACATAAGCATATGGTGTTGCGCAGTCGCTACTGGCTCTACTATGCGTTGGTATTTATGTCGGGAGCGCGGCGGCAGATATTTATGGTGTTTGCCGGATTCTTGATGGTGGAAAAATTTGGCTATTCAGTCAGCAATATAGCATTACTGTTTTTGATCAATGCATCATTCAATGTACTGTTTGCCAGAAAGATTGGTCGGTTGATTGCCAGATTTGGCGAACGAAATGCTTTGTTGTTGGAATATGTCGGTTTGATCGTTGTTTTCGTCGGATATGCTTTAGTAGAAATTGGCTGGATTGGAGCTATCCTCTATGTTGCCGATCACCTCTTCTTCGCCTTGTCCATCAGTCTGAAAACCTATTTTCAAAAGATCGCAGCCCCTGAAGATATAGCCTCAACAGCTGGAGTCAGTTTCACCATCAATCATATTGCCGCTGTCTGTCTTCCGGTGATCTTTGGCCTGATCTGGCTTGACTCGCCATCCCTGGTCTTCTTTATTGGCGCTGCAATGGCACTCATTTCTCTTTCGTTGTCACTGTTGATCCCAAGATTTCCAGAGCAAGGGCGAGAAACCTGTTTGACCTCAGGAAATATCCCAGTGTCACAAAAAGAGAATTGATCCATGAGTGTGAGACATTCGAAGCAGAACTCTAAACCTTAATACAACGCACCTTATACTGATCACCTTTATCAAGCAGTGGCGGATGTTCTTTTTCGCAGTCAGCATCTTTCAGTGGGCATCTACCGGCAAAGTAACAACCATCAGGTAGATCAATCGGGCTGGGGATTTCACCGGTCTCCAGAACTTTTTCACTCAAAACAGGATTATCAATATCTGGGACAGCCAAAAAGAGCATCTTCGTATAAGGGTGTTGTGGATTACTGAAAATTTGTTCTTTGGTTCCATACTCAACAATTTCCCCAAGATACATGACCGCCACATAATCACTGAGATGTTTTACGACGCTGATGTCATGGGTAATAAACAGGTAGGTCAGA
>JASJGT010000379.1:0-5205 GCA_033791405.1 Desulfuromusa sp. | reverse complement strand
ACGGTAGAGGATACGGAAACGACGGCGGAAGAGTTAACAAGCGAGTTTGGCCAACAGATCTGTGACATCGTGATGGATGTGACAGACGATAAAACCATTGAGGACAAGCAGCGGCGTAAACAGTTACAAATTGAACACGCTGCTCATATCAGTGATCCGGCAAAACTGGTCAAACTGGCCGACAAAATCAGTAACCTGCGGGATGTGGCAAACGACCCGCCGTCAGAATGGAACCTGGAAAGACGGCGTGAATACTTCGATTGGGCAAAACGGGTGATTGACCAGTTAAGGGGTGTGCATCCAGGTCTGGAAGTGCTTTTTGATGAGGTGTATTCGGAACGAGCGTAAAAGTGGTAGCTGATTCAGTAAGCCAATGGATCTGATCTGTCAGTTTTCTGATTCTTAATTAGTCAGGTGTTTACTAGCTTGATCGCATACTGTTTTGATGTATAGAGAAAAAACTCCTGGCTAAATTTTCCTATTCTTATTCTTATGAAAGGGTAGATTAAGAACCCATTTTCACTTTCACACAAAATTTAATTGCGCTTCGTCAGGCTCGCTAAAGGCATTTGCTCCCTCCAACTGAGTCTGAGCCTCTGTAAGGTCTTGAAACTGGATTGAATTGGTAAACCGTTGTAGCTTTTCAAGAAACCTAATTAAGGGTAATGGTTCAGCATTACGTGATAGATTGCGAAGACCAAGTATATAGTTGTCCCTGCAAACGGTAGGCACAATTATCCGCATTTGTTCAGCTGCCTGTAGTTCGGAATTCATCATTACACGTGCGATCCGTCCATTCCCGTCTTCAAATGGATGAACTTCTGCCACAAGGAACATCATGTAAATGGCTCGGCTTAGCGGTTCTGTCAAAACTTGTGCGATGTCAAACCCTTCTGCGAGAGTGCCTTCAACAAGTTCTGGCAGTACAAAAAGTGTGTTGCCTGCTCGATTAGGCCTCTCCTTGAATTCCCCAGGGCGCTTATCACTTCTTGAAGCAAGTATGACCGAATGGCGACTTTTCAGTTTTTCAATGAAATCTTCTTTGGTATTAGGTGCTTGCTGCATTCCTGTGATGTCAGATAGGATTCTAAAGGTCCCAAGGATGTCGTGTGAATCATCTGTTCTATTTGGAATGATCTTGTTTTCGTAAACGATTTCCTTTGCCTCATCAATAAGAAATTCTGTACCTTCGATAAAGTTTGAAAAATAACTCTCAAAGAAAGCCAAATTCTGTCTAAAGTCCGGTGATTGCTGGCCTATGTGAATCCCCTCTATTTCATGCTCCAAAAGTGCATTGCAAAGCAACTGAAATAATCGAACCCTTTCTCGATCTGCCACTAGCAAGTGCGAGTATTTTGATTTTTGCTTACCAGGATGTTCGCGGGTAGTGAGTATTTTTGCAATCAGTTGGTTGAGACGTTTGAATTCCTCGCCGAAATTATGTTCTTGACTAAAGCCCCTGGCTTCATCTCTTAGTTTATTGATTCCTTTGGGGCCGTCGATTCCGCGGGTTCGGATTATTCGTTCTATGCGTTCTTCAGCCTCTTCGTCTGAAAACCCTTTAGAGATTTCACCTTTGCGAGTTCGCGTTAGTGACATTACATTTAGCCAGGATCGGGCTTCTGAGGCCCAATAAAGTGCCTCCAGGAATGGAGTGTCGCCTTCCGTCGGTTCCAGGTTCTTTATTAGTTTGATTTTAAGGCCTGGTATGTCGTCGATTGTTCGCTTGTACTTGTAGGAAAGAAATACAGTTCCATCAGTCTCAGGCTTGCCGAGAATTCTTGTTCGGAAATCTACGATTGCTTCTGGTACCTGGTGTGCAATGATTGACCAAATGTTCCTTCGAGTAATCATTTCCACAGGATCAACGAGGTTTTCTGTATAGATTCCCCGTGTAATTTGGCGGATATCTCCTGAACTTAGCTTATCTTCAATCTCCTTAGGTTTTGGACCTTTGACCGAGGATAAGAGTAGTTCATCCTTTTTTGTGAAAACGGCGATCATAACTTTAGTAAATTTCTCTTAGGGAAGAAAACCAGAGAGTATTTTACCCTTATAGTTAATTTTTGGACAGTAAATTATCTTAAGAATAAGTAAATAAACCTAAAGATAGATATTTTTACTTAAAAAATAAGGCAAAAGTGAATAGATTGTTTTTAGGTTAAGGAGAACGGCAAATCAAGAAGCATCGATTTTAAACAAACTTGTCACTATTTGCTCTTCAATCTGAGGTTTGTAAATTCAGATGGTTTCTTTCCTTGTTTGATAAAAGGCCAAGCATCCTTGTAACGCATGATGTGAATCGCTCCCACCTTGCTAGACACCTCTCAGCTATACAAAATAGCTACAAGAGAGGTGCATATAAGCAACAATCGACAGACACAAAACTGCGGACTATGCTGCAAAGAATTGAACCAGCTTCAGCATGGCCGCCGTGTCATGCTTGCAATACCGCAACATGTCCACTCTAATCTCCTCGCGCCTTTCCTCGCTTGTTTCAGGATTTACTGCTTCCAGGTAAGCGGACGATGCTTCGGTTCCAACGTTGATACCTTCCAACAATTCATAATCCATCTCCGGGGCAATTGTCGGCAGCACAGCCTTGATGGACCAGGAACCGAGCATATCCGGATGGTAATAATTCGCCTTGGTGACTGGATGGAGGTCAACCAGTCGATTGATGATGGCTTGTAGCTCACCCGCTATGTCCGGAAACATATCCGCCAGGTCTCCAATAACGCCTTTCTCGTAACTTGTGTACATCAAGACCGGGCCTTGGGTTTCCAGGTCAGCTACCAATTGTTCGGCCAACGCGCGCATAGGTGGATCTCCTGAGAGATCGAGAAACTCCCTGTGTTCGACAAGGCTGCGCGATCTTTCAATATGACATGACCACTGAATGGGTAGGCTCTGGTATGGACGGGTATCGGGCCAAATCGGAACGGCGGGGCCGATCGTCTCAAAGTCCAAATGGAAACGCGGATAAGGCAGATCATCCACGAACGCCTTCGCGCCTGGCAACAGTTCCGGCAGTCCTGCCCGCGTTACCCGGTGAATCCGTTCCTGGTTCTGACCGCTGATTTCCGATGAAGGCACATCCCGAATGTCCCGGTAACCGTTCATCACTAACAGTCCGAGTTTCTTCTTGCCGCCACCGAGGCCTGCGACCGGGTAGTCGGTATCATTGGGCCAGCAAAACTCCATGAACGGACACCCGTATGGTTTGGTGCAATGTGCCCCCACGGGAGTTTTCGGTAAAGGCCCGTCGACCGCTTCTTTCGCCTTCTCAACCCAGGCGGGTACTAAAAAAGGGGCCGGATACATTTTCGAGTTTCTTTCTGAAAGACTACAAGCCAATATTGTATCCGGCCCCTTTTATTAGTGCTAATGCTTCCTTTCTATATTTTAGAAAGACTTCTCACTTTATTGTGTGGGAAGTTTGCTGGAATTTATTAAGTGTTGTAGGAATTCTAAGTTGAGTTTCTTCCCAATTGTCCTATATAATGAGCAGACAAAGCTTATTTGCTCACTATATAGGACATTATTGTGAAATCGGGTGCTACAAGTACTTTGCCTCGGGCTGCAAGAAACGCACTCATCAAACTTGGTGAAGATATTGCTATTGCCCGAAAAAAGCGGCGAATGTCAACAATATTGATGGCCGAGCGAGCGTTTATTAGCAGAAATACACTCCACAAAGTCGAGAAAGGTGATCCGACGGTATCAATAGGGATTTATGCCACGGTACTTGACTTGCTAGGTCTCATTGATAGATTGGGTGATGTTGCGGATCGTCGAGAAGATGAACTTGGTTTAAATCTTGTTGAGCACCGCTTGCCTAAGTCAATTATTACCAGACGCCGAAGCTCTTAAGTTTGATGGAAGAAGAAATAGAAGTTCATATTGAATACGACAGCGTCACACACTTCGTTGGCATGTGCCGATATTACAGGCGTGGCAGAAGTCAAAGTTCCACATTTGAGTATGACCAAACCTGGTTAGATTTTCCCGAATCATTCGCGATCGATCCAGAGAACTTACCCTTAACACCTGGTCCATTCCACAGATCTTCAAGTAACTCTGGTTTGCCGGGAGCTATTAGAGACACAGCTCCAGATCGGTGGGGACAACAGCTTATCAGGCGAGCATTCAGAAAACAGAATGAAAATCGAGCACTCTCAGAAATTGATTATCTTCTTGCTATTAATGATCAAACTCGGATTGGAGCGCTGAGATATAAGCGAGAGGGAGAAGAAGCATTTGATCATGACGTTGGTACCTATCGCGTGCCTCCATTGGTAAGCTTGCTTGCGTTATTAAATGCTGCTGACGCGGTGAATTCCAACACCGAGACAGCTGAAGACCTTAGGTTGCTTTTGAATGAAGGATCTCCATTAGGTGGTGCACGTCCAAAGTCGGCAGTCCAAGACCAGGATGGGTCACTTGCAATCGCTAAATTTCCGAAACCCGATGACGACAGGAGCATCCCTCACGGTGAGGTGTTGGCAATGGAGCTTGCAAAGAAGGCAGGAATAGATGTTGCCAATGCTAGGTTGGTAAGTGTTGCCGATCGTCCTGTTGCACTAATAAAGCGATTTGACCGGGACTCAAATTCCCGTATTCCATTCATATCCGCTATGACTTTCCTTGCGAAAGATGATGGAGAGGCGTCGACATATACCGAGATAACTGAAGTTATAAGAAAACATTCCAGAGAACCGACTAAAGACCTTCATGAACTGTGGAGGCGCGTGGTTTTCAATGTGATGTCTTCAAATCTTGATGATCATCTCAGAAATCACGGCTTTCTTTACGATGGGAACGGGCTTTGGAGGCTTTCTCCAGCATATGATCTCAATCCAATGCCTGCTTATGAAAAGGTCAGAGAGATGACCACGTGGATCTCAGAGGAAGGCCCTGATGCAAACGTTGATATTGCAATTAGGGCTGCCGAGTATTTTCGCTTGAAAGAGTCAGAGGCCTCTGAAATTCTCGATGAGGTTACTGGAGCTTTTCACCGCTGGACAGATACGGCTAAAGGGATTGGGATGAGCAATTCTGATATCGAACAATATGCAACAGCACTTCCGCCTACCTAGGTCTGTAGTCAACTATTCGCGATTGGAGTCGCTTCAAATAAATGAACTGAATAGCTCCCACCATGCTAGACAATTATCAGCCCTACAAAATAGCTACAAGAGAGGT
>JASJGT010000378.1:0-10938 GCA_033791405.1 Desulfuromusa sp. | reverse complement strand
AGGTTCTTTGAACTCTGGATTAATTTTGCCGTTCTGCTGCTGGGTATTGTCATTCTGATGTTAACACCGGCGCTGGGTCTCACCGACTGGCCGGCCCTGGCCATGGCGCTGGCGCTGATTATCCTGATCCTGTCCTGGAGCGGATGGTTCCTGATTTCACATCAGGAAAAAGTCTCTCTCTGGATAAACAAACTGGCCCAACGTTGGCAGCATAATCCGCAGCTGTCCCGCATTGACAATCACTGGGATGATCTTGGCGCCCGCTTGCGAAGGTTAATTCGTTCAGAAAAGCCATCCCTGACCATGGCTTTATTCCTCTCGCTGCTGGGCTGGGCCGGGATGATATTCGAGGTCTGGTTACTGTTACGGTTTTTTGATATTGAGCCTGGCTTTACCGCCCTAGTGTTGCTGGTGGTGGCCATGCGTCTCGCCTTTTTATTGCCCCTGCCGGGAGGGGTCGGCACACTGGAGGCGGCGATATTCTGGGCCTTTACTGGTCTGAGTCTGCCCATGACCGGCGCCGTCGCTGTGATAGCAATGATGAGATTACGCGATACGGTTGTTCTGCTTGTCGGACTGTTTGCCCTGCGGCGTATCCAGCAGGTCGATCCGGCCGAAGTAATCGCAGTTGGCGGCAAAGAATAGTAGATTTCCTGAAGCGGCCTGCTGTCGGCGAAGCCTGAGCCAGTCCTCCAACCCATCCAGCCCGGCGAGGGCTTTTGCCATGGTATCAAGGATATTTCCGATAAAGCGGTTGTCTGCAGCGGACGGCGTGGGCGCTGAGGAAAGTTGCCAGTTTGAATCCCCTTCTGCAACGACCAGGTGCCCCTGCTCTTTCAACCAGCTCCCCATGACTTGGCCGGTCTGGCTGGCACGCCATGCAATTCCGGGAAAACGTTTATCCATGTCGCGATGATATGCCTCTGTTATCTCAAAGTCGCGGGAATGGGACGGTGAGAAGCTGGTCACACCGGCAAAGTTCAGACTGAAGTAGTAGCTACCCCTGGGTTGAACCAGGTTCAGCAATCCCGGCATGCACTCAGGGACAGGCAACAGATCAATAATGGCATGACCGATCAGCAGATCGAAATAACCGGAATCAAAATCTGAAGGGATTTCAAGGATATCTGCGGTTATCCACTGGATCTCGATCACTTGCTCATTTTTTTTCAGGACCCAACTCGACAGACCGATAACTGCCATCCTGTAGCCATGGGCCCCGGCCCAAACAGACAATTCGTTTTCAGCGACCCGGGCAAAACCGGGTTCGAGCTCAACAGCAAAATACTGACAATGGTCCAGAAGGCCAGCATCCAGCAGGCGAATGATCATTGAACCGGTACCCGCACCGATTTCCAGTATCTTGAATCCATGACTGCCGACTTGAGACTTCAGTGATGCAGCCAATGCCTGCCAGACGGATTGATTCAGACTCCTGTCATCGATCGCCTGCTTGATTGCAAGGTATTCCGGGTAGTCAAAGGTTTCGTCTATCATGATTGCCGGTCTCGAACCTGAATGGTATTGATCAGAAAATCGCGAATTTTCCCGCAGCTATCATCCCAGGTCGGGTGTTGTCGGTAATAATTCCGGGCATTGCTGCCCATGTGTTTCAGCAGGTCTCGATCATTATTCAGCAGGATCAACAATTCGGAAAGGGCTTTACTGTCTCCGGGTTCCATCAGGTAGCCATTCCATCCATGTTTAATAATTTCAGCTGCCCCGCCGGCAATAGTCCCGATAACGGGAAGCCCGAATCCTTGTGCCTCGATATAGACAATACCGTAGGCTTCATTCACCGAGGGGAGGACGAGGATATCGTTCTTCAGGTAGCAGGCTGTCAACTCGGTGCCGTTTAATGCACCGGTAAAATGAATCGACTGCCCAGGATGACTGCGGGTTATTTGTCGCCTGATCTGTTTCACATAAGCTGGTTCCATGTCCAGGCGGCCCGCTATGGTAAGCTTGAAACAACCTCGGTCCAAACTCTCAAGGGCCTCCAAAAGAACATGCAGCCCCTTCTGGGAGATGACATTCCCCCCATAAAGAATATTCAGCCCCGAACTCTTGTTGGCTGGAATATCTGCCACCCGTTCAGGGACTGGCGGCAACAGATGATCGGCCGCGGGGACTGCAATGATATGTGGCGGGATATCACCAGCGAGCAGTTCACAAATCTTCTGGTGCGTATTGCGGCTATTGAGGATAAGACCGTCAGCGCTGTTGAGATAGCGGCGTTCTGCCCACTGGGCCAGCAAACGACGCAGCCAGAGTTGAGGCCTGCTGCTATCCAGCAGGTGAACGAGGGAAACAATGGGACAGTTCAAACGGGATTTCAGCGCGGCATTAATCTTAAAAACGCGGGGATAAACGAGTTCGTCCTGGATGAGGATATCCAGCTGATCGCAGCTGATCTCCTCAGGGATGCCCCTAGAGATCAGGTCACCGGCATAGCCCCCCTGTATAATGCTGATAATGTCGACCCTGTCACCCTGACGTTGCAGGTAGGACACCAGCTGACGGTCATACAGGTACCCACCACTCTGGCTGTTAATATCACCGTATATCAGCAGGCCGACATGCATCCAGGCCGCTTAATATTGCTGCTGGTAGGATGCCCAGCAGCTGTCATTTTCCCAGAGTTTGACGCAAAGGGTTCCTGCGCCGGGGGGCTTGATTCCCTCTAGCAATTTCTGCCAGATGATACGGCAAAAGTGTTCCAGGCTCGGGTTGAGTCCGCCAAATTCAGGCAGGTCATTCAGCAGACTATCCTGAAAATATTCAACCGTCAGGGTCAGAACCGATTCGATATCGACAATATCTACCAGGTAACCATGTTGGTCGAGTTCAGCGTGCGCTATGCTCACTTCAAGCACGTAATGGTGGGCATGGGGCTGGTTTTCGCGGCCCCAGTCACCACCGATGAGAAAGTGATTGGCAATAAAGTCACGCTTGACTGCAATGCTGTACATTCAAAGTCTCCGCAATGAAGGTTGTCAGTGAGTGTAGGTCAGAATCACCTGCAGGGCCTTATCGGGTGATTCGTCCAGGAGCCGGTATGCCTCATGGGCAGATCCGAATTCCATCCTGTGGGTTATCAACTGTTCCGGTTTGATCGATCCAATCAATTCCAGTGCCGTGACAAAACGGCGCTCGCGGTCCCAACGTCCTGAAAGTTCAGGATTGATAGTGCTGACCTGACTACTGACGATATTTATACGATCACGGTGAAATCGGCCACCCAGATCCAGGGTCACCGGTTTACTCCCATACCAGCTGCCGACAATTATACGGCCACTGTAAGCACACAAGTCCAGAGCCAGGTTAAGGGCATTAGGTGAGCCGGTCAGTTCAAGCACCAGGTCGGCCCCATGCCCGGGAGTCGTATTCAGTGATGATCTCATGGTTCCCATAGCGTTTTCACTATCCGGGTCGATGGCGCTTTCAACTCCCAGTTTAAGCGCCGTATCGCGCCGCAGTTGGATAGGTTCAAGAGCGTAGCTGCTTGATAGAGGGAAGCGGGAGAGGATCGCTGATACCAGCAATCCGACCACGCCCTGACCCAGGATCACAACCTTTTCACCCAGTGCCGGTTTTGCATCCAGCACCAAATTTACAGCCGTTTCCATGTTGGCGAGAAATACTGTTGCTTCAGGATCCATTGTCTTGGGTAATTGAACCACCGACTTGGCCCTGGTCATGTAATGCGTAGCATGGGGTTGCAGAGCGAATACATTACTTCCAATCATTCCTTTATCGACGTTATTCCCCGCGGCCTCAACACGTCCGACATTGGCGTAACCGTACTGTAATGGATAGGTCGTAGACTGGTTCTCCAGGGCTTCCATGTTTGAATCGAGAACCTGATCCCGTGGCAGTTGACCCCGGTATACTAGCATTTCTGTCCCTGCGCTGATCCCGGAGTAAAGGGTGCGTACTAAAATTTCATCAGAGCCCGGTTCGCCGAGTTCTTGCTCCCGGTATTCCACTGAGTATGGCGCGGTAAACCAGAGCTGTTGACTTTTTATCATGACCGTATCCCGTATTGAATATCACCCCAGGCGATCAAATCTTTACCGAGTCGTTCTGTAAACAGGGGCTCGATACAAGGCAGATCGTCCGGGTTGGTGGTACCGAGATCATTGATTGCCTTGTAACCACCCAGAAGGACGGGAGCAATAGTCAGAACTACCGCGTCTACCAGACGTGCCCTCAGGAATGCCGAGATGACCGTAGCTCCACCTTCCACCATCAGGCTATTTATCCCCCGCTGTAAAAGCAGTTGCAGGACGGAGTCCAGTGGCACACATTCTGTGCCGGTATCTTTCAGCGTGATTACTTCTGCATCTGTATACACAATATTTGAATGGGTGCTGGTTGTCATTATCCAGCATTGTTTGTCAGGATGCTCGCAGAGGCGGGCAGACTCCGGCATCCTGATCAAAGTATCCAGAACGATGGGCTGCGGGTTTTCTCCTTGCCATTCTCTTACGGTAAGTTGTGGGTCATCGGACAGTACAGTCTCTATCCCGACCAGGATACCATCATGGAGGCTTCTGAGTTGGTGGGTCAGACATTTGGAATCTGCGCCACTCAGCGACACTGTCTGCCCCCGTCTTGTGGTGATGCTGCCGTCCCAGCTCTGGGCATAGGAGAGGGTAACAAACGGGCGGCTACCAGATTGAAATGTATCTTTGCGGGTATTTAACCAGTCTTCAATTTGTTGGTTGAGGTCCATGCTGTGCGTCGCTTGCCATTACCGTTTTGATGTTTTTGAGGCTCGACACATGTTACGTGGCAATAACTGTCAAGTAAAGATTATTGTATAGCTGATAGGTTTTTCAGTAAATTTGGAGGGACAATAAAGCCATAGGAAAGATTGAAAATTACAAAGCACCACCATTCTCTACGACAAAAGGCGGTTGACTTGTTCAGTCTAACCACCTTTTGTGTTTTTAATATATAAAAAATCAGACAGATTATTTGCTGTGACAGGTACCACAAGCTTCCATATCGTCAACCTGATCATGACACGCACTACATACTTCGTGCCCGCTGGCCATATCAGTTATAGCAATTGTAGCTGGTTCACCTTCGTGACAACTTGAACAGTCTTCTTCCAAGGCCTCAACGTGCATGTTGTGATCAAAATAAACATTTCCCTTGCTGTCGCCTTCGTACTTGTAAACTCCCTCTTCAAGGACTTCTACCTTAGTTATCGGAGCCTTTATCCCATTTTGCTGTGCCAGAAAAACTGGAATAAAAGAAAAAATGACAGCCAGAACGACAAATGCTAGATTCTTCATCTGTAAACTCCATTATCTGATCAATTATACTTCATAAGTAAAATCTGCATATGACTTCTACACCGAAGCACGTCTTATGTCAATTCACATTTCCACGCGATTTCAGGGAAAATCCAAATAAATAAGGGGAAATTGCCGTCTAACTGCGGTATTTTCTACCTTTATCTCGTTATTATCTTTATAAGGGAAAAAACTCTGGAATCAATTATTTCAACCTCCAATTTGTCCCTTCGCGGTTATCAAGCAATAAAATTCCTTTATCTTCAAGCTCAGCGCGAATTTCATCACCGCGAGAAAAATCTTTTTCTGCACGTGCTTGCAGTCGCTGTTCAATCAACACGTCTATCTCTTCTTGAGTAATATCCAGCTTCATCAGGCCAGCTAACTTGACCTTTTCCAACCATTTGGTTGGTTGTGATCGATACAGACCGATAACTTCTCCCAAACGGAGAATCATCGAATGCAAATCACGCACCTGAGCAACCAATTCCGGTTTTTTTCTGAATTTTTTAGTTGCGACCAAGCGGTTCATGGTGCGTACACCGTCAAACAAATGGGCAATCGCCAAAGCGGTATTGAAATCGTCATCCATTGCTTCACGGAACTTTTTTTCAACCTTTGCACCCTCTTCGCTAACAACATCTCCCTGATCCAGTCCGTTAGTGGCTATTTCAGCAGACTCAAGTGCCTCATAAAAACGCTTCAATCCACTCTGTGCTTCAGCCAGGTTCTGATCAGAAAAATCGATTGGTGACCGGTATTGAGCCGAAAGAATAAAAAAACGGATGACCTCGGCATCATAGGTTTCAAGAATATCGCGGATAGTAAAAAAGTTGCCGAGGGATTTGCTCATCTTCTCCTGATCAACATTAACGAAGCCGTTGTGCAACCAGTATTTGACAAATGGTTTTCCGCTGGCACCTTCACTCTGGGCGATTTCATTCTCATGGTGGGGAAAGATCAGGTCACGACCACCCCCATGGATATCAAAACTGTCGCCAAGTAATGAAGAACTCATGGCTGAACACTCGATATGCCAGCCCGGTCGGCCTGCTCCCCAAGGGGATTCCCAACTCGGCTCCCCCGGCTTTACCGCTTTCCAGAGGGCGAAATCCATGGGATTACGTTTCAGCTCACCTGGCGTCACCCGTGCACCAGCCTGCATCTCTTCCATATTGCGTTTGGAGAGTTTCAGGTAGTCAGGAAATTTATCAACACTATAGTAAACATCTCCAGACGATTCGTACGCTATCCCCTTGTCAATGAGCGTTTGAGTGATCTCAATAATTTTCTGGATATATTCAGTCGCTCGCGGTTCATGGGTCGGCTTGATCAATCCGAGGGAGTCCATATCCTCGTCAAAGGCTCTGATAAATTCTTCAGCCAGATCCTTACTGGAGATTTCCCGTTCGTTGGCGCGGTTGATAATTTTATCATCAACATCGGTATAATTACGCACGTAGGTGGTTTCATAGCCAGAGAATTGCAGATATCGGAAGATGATATCAAAGACAATATTGGCGCGAGCATGACCGATATGGCAGTAATCGTAAACAGTGACACCGCAGACATACATCCCGACCTTACCCGGAACCAGCGGTTGAAACTCTTCCTTTTTGCCACTCATGGTGTTGTAAACGCGTAAACTCATAGATGGTGTCTCCGTAAAATTTTGCACGTAGGGACGAATCTTGTATTCGCCCCTACGATTTATGTCATTATTTCAATTTTTCCCAGGTATCCCGCAATGTCACAGTCCGGTTGAATACCGGTTTGCCTGTTTGTGAATCTTTATTATCGACGGTAAAATATCCGACCCGTTCAAACTGAAAAGTTTCTCCGGCTTCTGTATTCAGCAGCCCCGGCTCAATCAATGCAATAACTGCCTTGTAAGATTCAGGATTAAGGGCCTCCAGATAGTTGTCTGCTTTGTCGGGATTTTCCTGATTGAACAAACGATCATAGAGACGAACTTCGACCTCTTCAGCCTGCGCTGCTGAAACCCAATGAATAATCCCTTTTACCTTGTGACCATCGGCAGGGTTTTTCCCCAAGGTATCGAGATCGGCACTGCAACGTAACTCAACCACTTCGCCATTTGCATCCTTGATGACCTCTTCACACTTGATGATATAGGCGTTGCGTAATCTCACTTCCCGACCGGGACCGAGGCGGAAGAATTTTTTGGGTGGATCTTCCATGAAATCATCCCGATCAATATACAGTTCGTGACTGAATGGCAACTTGCGGGTTCCTAGATCAGGTTGTTGCGGATGATTTAGTACATCCAGTTCCTCAATCTTATCTGCCGGATAATTGGTAATTATCACTTTAAGTGGATTCAGAACCGCCTGTCTCCGCAATGCAGACTTATTGAGCTGTTCCCGCACACACTCTTCTAAAACCGACAGATCTATCCAGCTGGCTCCCTTACCCACACCAATTCTCTCGCAGAAAGATCTAATCGCTGCTGGTGGATAACCACGCCGGCGCATTCCAACCAAGGTCGGCATACGGGGGTCATCCCAACCAGAAACGTGTTTATCGTTCACCAATTGCAGCAACTTCCGTTTACTCATCACTGTATAGCTGAGATTCAACCGGGCAAACTCAATCTGCTGTGGAGCAAAAATGCCCAGTTCCTTAATAAACCAATCATAGAGGGGTCGATGATCCTCAAATTCCAAAGTACAGATCGAGTAAGTCACCCCCTCAATTGAATCCCCTTGTCCATGAGCGAAATCATACATCGGATAGAGACACCATTTATCTCCGGTACGATGATGATGGGCATGAAGAATCCGGTACATAGCCGGATCCCGAAGATTCATATTGGGCGAACTCATGTCTATTTTAGCCCGCAAAATGTGTGTACCGTCAGGAAAATCTCCATTTTTCATTTTATCAAACAGCTCAAGATTTTCCTCGACACTGCGATTCCGAAACGGACTATCAACACCTGCTGCGGTCAACGTACCGCGATTTGTACGCATCTGTTCAGCACTTTGACTATCCACATAGGCTTTTCCTCCCTTGATCAGTTGTACCGCCCAGAGATAAAGTTGGTCAAAGTAATCAGAAGCAAAATGGAGATGTTCACCCCAATCAAATCCAAGCCAGCGCACATCAGCCTTAATCGCCTCAACGTACTCATCTTCTTCTTTGACGGGATTGGTATCATCAAAACGGAGATGGCAGCGCCCACCAAAATCTTCTGCCAGACCAAAATTGAGACTAAAACTTTTTGCGTGGCCAATATGGAGATAGCCGTTCGGTTCTGGCGGAAAACGGGTAATAACTTGATCACGTTTTCCGCTCTCAAGATCTTCAGTAATAATTGTACGGATGAAGTTTGAAGTCACAGGTGACTCTGGTGTGCTCATGAAATGCCCTTCTATTTAACAAATAATGCTTTCAAAAAAATCTGCGGGTTACCATCAAGTAATTACCGTCCGTTTAGCGGCTAAGCGTTTTTCATCCCGTTGCAACAAAACTACGGCATGAGCTGCGATCCCCTCCCCGCGACCTGTTAAGCCAAGTTTCTCCGTCGTGGTTGCTTTAATATTGATCTGTTCCTGTTTGGTTCGACAATCTTCAGCGATCCGTTCAATCATTAACGTGATATGGGGTGCCAGTTTAGGTTTCTGGCAGATAATAGTCGCATCCAGATTTCCCAATCGATAACCTGCTCTAACCATTTTTGCAATAACGTCACGAAACAGCTCCCGGCTGTCAATTCCAGCAAAGGCGGCATCAGTATCAGGGAAATGTTGACCAAGATCCCCAAGGCCAAGAGCTCCGAGAATAGCATCGCAGATAGCATGAAGCAGGACATCAGCATCAGAATGGCCAAGCAACCCAAGTTCATAGTCTATTTCAACTCCACCGATAATCAGT
The DNA here is from genome assembly GCA_033791405.1 of Desulfuromusa sp. GTDB lineage: Bacteria > Desulfobacterota > Desulfuromonadia > Desulfuromonadales > Geopsychrobacteraceae > Desulfuromusa. The sequence goes on along the minus strand of JASJGT010000378.1, from coordinate 1,735 downwards.
GGACGATCTTTAACCAAACGATGAACATCGTAACCATGTCCGATACGCATCATGTTGAACCTCCGAGCAAAGCCGCCGCGATCAAAATATCTTCAGGAGTTGTCACCTTGATATTGCGATAATCACCTTCAAGAATCTGCACCGGACAGCCAAGCCGTTCCAGCAATGATGCATCATCGGTGGCGACAAACCCATCGGCATCAGCTTGATCAAAAGCGTTACGAATCAATTGATACTGAAACCCCTGCGGCGTCTGAGCCTGCCAAAGTCGATTTCGATCAGGTGAACCGGTAATTTTGTTATTTTCAACATCTTTGATTGTATCTTTAACCGGAACTCCGATGATACAGGCTCCGGTTTCATAAATGGTCTCAAGCAGAGCAGATAACTGTTTACAATCAAACAGAGGACGTGCACCGTCATGAATTAAAATTGGCCGTTGCGGCTGGTCAAAACCGTCTTTAACTAACGCATCCAGGCCATTTCTGACAGAATCTTGCCGTTCAGCACCTCCAGCGACAATCCGGCGCACCTTACTGAAACCATAACGGCTGATAATCTGCTCCTGGCAGTAGGAAATATCAGCAGAAGGAACGATCGGATAAATATTTTCAACGAGTGGATGATTTTCGAACAAGGTCAAAGTGTGAGCCAGAATCGGCTTGCCGAGGAGGTTAAGATACTGTTTTCTGACCGAGCCCCCCATACGGTGACCCATTCCCGCTGCCGGGATAAGGACAGTTGCTTTCATCATTTTCCTTCAACACACTGCTGACTGATTTTATCTCAAACGGGTCGCTTTAAAACGCTACGAAGGTATCACAAACAGAAAGACCGGGCATCAATTATGTGCCCGGTCTTGAGTTCGGTCATGTCAGGAAATCTTAGTGGAAAATATTTTCCAACCGTTGAATAACCTGAGCCTCCTTGGCTCCTTCCGCCAAGGCAACTTCTGTTATCAGCAACTTGCGTGCCTGCTCCAGAACTTTTTTTTCTCCGTAGGAAAGCTCTTTGCCTGTCCCGATCTGATATAGATCACGTAAAACATGTGCGACTTCCAGCAAATCACCGGTCTTTAACTTATCGTTATATTCCCGCTGCCGCCGACTCCATGAGGCAATCTTCCCACCACTTGAAGGCTCGGCCAAAGCATCAAAAACCCCGGTAATCCGTTGTTCATCAATTAACCGCCGCATCCCAACATTAGCAACATTGCTGACTGGGATCATAATCTTCATGTCACTGTCAACAATTCTCAAGATGTAAAAATTCTGACTGTGTCCTGAGTATTCGCGAACTTCAATGTTCTCAATAACTCCAACTCCTTGAGTTGGATAAACTGCCATATCACCGACTTTAAACACAATTTCACTCCTTTGGCTAGATCACTAATAATAACACAAATGACTTATTTCGTCAAAGTTATAATTAAGAGCTAACTTCTTGAATAAAAACAAGAAATGCTTTTCTAAACGGAGGACAGTCCGGATTTTGGTGGAGCCTCCCTAAGAGGCTGTGTTAGGATTTTCAGGTAGCGCTCATTCTTCTATTGCAAACAAGGTTACAACCAATATGCCCGTACTTGTATTCCTCTTTCTGTTTCTTTTTGTGCCACCCGTCTACGCAGAACCAGACTTGCTCTCTTTTGCTGACAGTCTTGTCGCGGAAGAAGATTATTATCGAGCAATTACCGAATATAAGCGATTTCTGCACTATTGCCCCAAAGATTCACGGG
>JASJGT010000377.1:0-3681 GCA_033791405.1 Desulfuromusa sp. | reverse complement strand
GGTTGCGACAGTTCTCGACTGCTGCGGAGCTAGACGGTTGGATAGTTGCAGTTGAACTGTTCGAACTTTCCCCTGAGCATCTCTGAATTGGACGATAAAGCTGACATCATCAACCGTTTGCCGGGTTCTATTGTTAATCTGTACCAGCAGATAGTTACTGCGATCACGCCCCAATTTCATTTGCAGGTATTTGTGTGGATTGTCGGGAAGGTCAAGTCGGATCAGTGAGCGATTCGCCGCCTTACCAGCATTGGAATTGGAACCGGCTGCCGCCGAAAAATATTTTTTTGCAGTAACAACATCTCCCCCATTAAGGGATAAATTACCCAGAGCATTCATAGCGGGAGCAGTGGGGAGAAGTGTGACACTTTTCTTAAGATCGGCCTGAGCCTGAATTCTATTCCGCACTTTCAATTTGGCCAATCCACGTTGCAGATAATAATGAAAATATTGGTCATCGTGCTGCAGTGCACGATCATAATTGCGGATAGCATCATGATAGCGTTGTTGTTTCAGACGAACATCGCCACGCAGTGAATGAAACAGTGCTTCCCGCGGTTGCATTTTCAACGCCTTATTGGCAAAACTGAGAGCACGATTGGTATCTCCATCATGTAAAGCCTTGCGTCCTGCATCAAAAGCTTCATAAGCATCCCGATCCTGCAGTAATTGAGCAATAGCTCTCTGATAACGCTCGCGACCAATCTCTCCCCCTTGTGGTAGATTAGCTGCAGTGATGCGATTCGCGTCAACCCGTTCCTGTGATGGTGGATGGCTGGCAAACAACCCGTTAAGCCAGTTTGAATTCCCCCCCTCAGATAGACGGACAAAGGTTTGTTGCAGCTTTATCGCGGCATGAGGATCATAACCGGCCCTGGACATATAGGTCATTCCATACAGGTCAGCTTCTCGTTCAGCATCGCGACTATATTTATGGGTCAATAACTGCGCGGCAATCCCGGCACCACCGATTGCCAACTGGCTATATTCACTATTTTGTGAGGCGATCCCTGCCGCCATGATCGCCCCCTGCAACATCATCCCCCTTTCCATCCCTTTGGCACCGTGGCGAGCAGCAGCGTGGACAATTTCGTGTCCCAGGACAGCTGCAAGTTCGGCCTCACTCTCAAGTTCAACCAGCAAACCACGATTGATTACAATTTTTCCACCGGGTAGCGCCCAGGCATTGGGAGTGGAGTCATTGATGACATTAAACTCATAGGGGAGTTTTCGATCACTCACCGCAGCCAGCCGTTGACCCACCCGCTTCACGTAAGCAACAACCTGTGGAGCAGTTTTATAATCTCCCCCCTGCATCTGCCGGCTGGGAAGATATTGCTTGTTGCCAATACTAATCTCTGATGATTCCGAGACAAATGCCAACTCGTTTTTCCCCGTAACCGGATTAACAGCACAAGCAGCCAGCCATAACAACATGACCAGCCAGATCAATATTAATTTTTTCTCCATATTTTCTCCATTGTCTTTATAATTGATGGCGTCGCAAAAAGTCCGCCCTACGGCGTTGTAGCGTTTTTTTCAGGATCTCGACCTACATACGTAGGCCTTCACCCCTGAAAAATCACTACGCCTTGTAGAACGAATTTTTTGCTTAGCCATCTATATTCTTTTTTACGATTGCATCATAGTTATCGCTGAATTACTCTTCAAGAGTACCATATTTTATACTTGAAATAAAAAAGAGGTCTCCATGAAATATCTATGCTTATCATTCCTGCTTATTTTTTCTCTGCTGGCAACCACCGCTATCGCACAACCAACAGAGGTGATCCTCTACCCTTCGGGAGCAACTATTTCCGAGCTGGTAATTATACCGCAAGGGGCAGACTCTGCAACATTGCTGCTACCACATGTGGCAATCCCGGAATCCTTAAAGTTAGGACTCAAAGGAGCACCGAAACAGAAGATCATCGGGATCGAGTATGAGTCAGTACTACCAGACGGCTCTGATTTCAAGGAGCTCAAAGAATTGATTTCTCGACTTGAGCGGGAAATTGCTGCTCTTGATGACCAGATTCAATCACGAACTCTCGCACTTAATTATTGGAAAACCCAACAGGAGCTGCCGCTAAAAACCCTTGCTGATGCACGAGAAATGGGGAAAATTATTCGCGATGAAAGCGCTCTTTTGCTTCAGGATGCCACCCAACTGCGGCAGAAAAAAACCGAACTGGAAAAACAACTTAAAGAGGCTCGCAATCAACTCCAACAAAAAACCGGGAATAACCAGCGCAACTGGCGGATTCAAGTCAGGCTGGCTCAAGCGACTCAAACCAACCTCGAACTGGCTTACTCTTACCGCGTTCGTCGTGCTGGCTGGCAATCGAGTTACAGCTTAAATGCTCTCCCTGATCAAAAAAATATCCAGTGGATCTGGACCGCTAAAATTATGCAGCAAACCGGCATTGACTGGAACGGGGTTGCTTTAAAAATTGCTACGGCCGAGCCCGTTTTCACCTTGACACCACCTGAAATCAGAGCCTGGGAAATACGTGAAGAGCAAATACTGAGGGCGCGTGGCAACCTGAAAACCATGGCGGTATCGCAGGAAATGGCGATGGACGCCGCACCGGCAATGAAGGCTGTTCCCATGCCGGTCAGAAATGAAGGGCAGCTGTTCGACATTTATAATCTTGGCCGGGTCACCATTGACTCAGGCAAAGAATCCCGGATCAAAATCAGAGAGGGTCACTGGAATGCCGAATTCACCTATCTGACCCGGCCATTGATGTCCGAGCAGGTTTTCCTCGAAGCAACTCCTGAACTGGCAGAAAACTTCCTTCCCCTGCCAACCGGGATGGCTTCAATTCAGGTGGATGGTGTCCATGTCGGCCAGCGTAATTTTTCCCTGCATGAAAAACAGGACATTACTATGAGTTTCGGGAGTGATCCAAGTATCACTGTTGATGTCAAAACTGATCATGTTGCTGGAGAAAAAGGTCTATTGGCAAAAAAACAGACCTACCTCTGGAAATGGAACATCAACGTAGAGAATCATAAAAACTTTGCTGTCGATCTCAAAGTAGAAGATTCCTATCCCCACGCTGGACACGAGAAGATTGTACTGAAAGAGTTTTTTTCCCCGCCCCTACCAACGCAGGATAATGGTCAGCTCAGTTGGAATTTGACTCTTCCACCACAGGGAAAACAAAAACTTCAATACGGCTATCAAGTCACCTATCCAGAAGATATGCCGGTTTCATTGGGACGTTAAAGCAACCCACAAAAAAAGGGCAACCAATCGGCTGCCCTCAAAATAGCAGCGGGGACAGAATTTAACTGTCCCCGCTTTTGTTTTTATTCTTGTTTAGTTTTAGTTCTTTGCAGCAGCGGTCTTGCGTGATCCTTCAACAGCAGCTTTGGTCATACCGAACAGGGTCAATACTGCTGGAACCAGTTGGGCGACAATCAACAGAGCACAGAAGCCGACAAATAAGAGAACTAAGATGCCACTGTTATAAGTTTGAGTTGTATCAACAGCAAAGGCAGGTACGGCGAACAGGCTCAGGGTCAGTGTGGTTAGGATTGCTTTCATGATGTTCTCCTTTTAAAAGTTTAAGATTATGGTTTGATTCGTATTTGTTTAGTTTTTATTTTAGTGAGTTGTCACTTCTTGGCTATCACGTCCGAACAGTCCTTTAAGAATCCCGACCAACATGA
>JASJGT010000376.1:0-6861 GCA_033791405.1 Desulfuromusa sp. | reverse complement strand
GGATGCTGACTATTGTTGCCGACGACCCGGGACCACACAGCTCACAGAACGAACAGGATACTCGATTGTTCTGTCTGCAGGCTCGGGTTCCCGTGATCGATCCATCCAGTCCCGCTGAAGCGAAGAAGTGGGTCAAACCAGCGTTTGAGCTGTCAGAAAAATACGAAACCAATATTGTCTTACGCCCGACCACCAGAATTTGCCATTCCCGGCAGAATGTCATTCTGGAGCAACCAATCAAACTTGAGCGACAGGCGAACTTTGAGAAGAATCCGACCCGCTGGGCAGCAACCCCCGCTTTTCTTCCTGCCTTGCACCGCAACCTGAACGCCAATCTGGAAAAAATTGCTGTTGAAACAGATTGGCAACCGCAGTTGATTCCGGGTGATGGTAGCCAACCACGTACCGCTCTGGTTGCTTCTGGAATCGCTTACAGTAATTTGGTTGACCTGTTAGAAGAACTTGATTTGAGCGGCGTGGTTGATCTTTATCAAGTGTTGATGCCCTATCCACTCAACCCTGATTTTTCTGAACAACTGCACAAAAACTACGATAATATTTTGATTCTGGAAGAAACATATCCGGTTATCGAGCTGCAACTTGCCCATCCCGGCAGCTCTGGCAAGCAGAACGGTGCAGTTCCACGTGAAGGGGAATTGACTCCAGACGTTATCCATCGTGCCCTTGCCGACTTTCTGAAGCTTGCCCCTCCAGGTGAAAAACCTGTAGCCCACCGGGGACAACGACCCTCGCTCTGCCCTGGTTGCTCACATCGTACCGCCTTTTACAGCATCAAAAAGTGTTTTCCGACAGGTATTTTCCCTTCTGATATCGGTTGCTACACCTTGGGAATGAATCTGGGTGCCGTCCATACCGTCCACTGTATGGGAGCCTGTATCAGTCAGGGTGCGGGTTTTTATCAAGCATATCATCAAGATAGTGGAGAATTTCCCACTGTTGTCGTCACCATTGGCGATTCAACTTTTTTCCATGCTGGAATCCCCGCACTGATCAATGCCGTTATCCAGAAAACCCGCATGATCGTGGTGATTCTCGATAATGCCACCGCTGCCATGACTGGTGGGCAACCGGTGCCACATATGGGAATCGCAGCCGGAGACAAACCAACAAAAGCCGTCGCTATTGAGCCCTTGGTCAAAGCGAGTGGTATTGATTTCATGGAAGTCTGCAATCCTTATGACAATGAAAAGTTCGAGAGTTTACTAAAAAAGGCTGATGAGTATATACGCAGCCCAGAAGGGGGAGTTGCGGTACTGATTGCCCGTCACGGCTGCATCATGGATCCGCAGGTGCGCAAAGCTCAGGATTCGTTTCTGGTAACGATTAACGAAAGTTGTGTCGGTTGCCGAATCTGTGTCGATAAATTTGAGTGCCCGGCTCTGTTTATGGATAAGGACAACAACTTTGCAATCGTTGATCAGGATCGCTGTATTGGCTGCGGAAACTGCATCCCAGTCTGTCCGGTCGCTGCAATCGTTAAACAGGAGAAGTCATGAAGCAGCAAATTATTATCAGTGGTATCGGCGGGCAAGGGGTGCTGTTTCTAACCCGGGTGATTGCGCAGATTGCTGTAAATCAAGGGATACCAGTACTGACATCAGAAACCCACGGGATGGCGCAACGTGGTGGAACTGTTCTCTCAACCATCAAAATTGGGAATTTTTCCAGTCCATTGATCCGCACCGCCCAAGCCGATCTTGGGATTTTACTTTGGGAAGCTAATCTTCCGGTGCATCGTTCTCTGTTGAAGACTGATGGGAAACTATTGATTAACACGGAAAAAACTGGAGAAGGGATCAGGATCGACGCCGCAAACATTGCCCGTCAACTGGGAAATGCAGTTCTCTTAAATCTGGTCCTGTTAGGAGTTGCGGTCAGCCAAAAAGCTCTGTTCTGCACAGCGGAAGAGTGTGAAGCGGCAATTAAACAGCTGGCACCAGCCCGATTTACAGAACAAAACTTAGCGGCTTTCCACATGGGATTAAACAATTTTACCTGAGAGGATCCTGTGCTACAAAAATCAAAAACGTACCAACAGACCACCAAAGGGACCAGAAAACTTCGTTTCGACAAAGACATCATCCTCATCGATTTTTAAATCAAAATATCGGATCCCAGCATAGAGACCAACCATTGGAAAAGGTGAAAACTCGAGTTGGGCTTCGGCATCCAGAAAGTGGTTGCCGTCAAATTCCATATAGCCAATTCGCCCAGTAAGACCGAGAAAATCAGCCAGCGAAATCCGGGTGCGGACACCAAGGGTCGGAATCGGTACAGTGGCCGATTCAGATTCAACGAAATCTTGGGTCACATCATGAAAGGTGAGATCCACATCGGCAATTTTAACCGCCAATTCAAGTCCAAGTTGAAAACGGGTTGGTAGATCATCAAAGTTAATCAAGTAGTAAGTGTAACTAATATCGTAGAGATTGATATCCAGATCAGTTTTTACGGTATCGGCCACGCTGAAGGGCTCACCATTAAAGTCACCTTCCACGGTCAGGGTTCCGGTTCCAGAAAATCCAATCGGCAAGTAATTGAATGAGAAACGGGAACTTCCCCACTGTAAAGCAGCTTCTGCGGTTAGATTCTCACTATCATCCAGATTTAAGTCCCTCTCCACATCAACTTTCTGTCCAACACCATTGACAGCTCCAGCAACAGAACCCTCCGGACTGAGCAATTGATAGCCACCTTTTAGAGAAAAGAGTTCATCGGCAAAAGCAGCTGTAGAGAGCAATAGAAAAACAGCAATCAGGGGTAAAACTTTCCATTTGTTTAACATGACTTTCTCCTTTTAAAATGTCAGAAATTATTTGAAGAGCTTAACAGAAGTTGCTTTTAATGTCATTGTTTCTAATCTCAACTCCCTGGATCTTTTCTCCCGTTAAAAATCTGCTATGATAATGATTCCTCACCACAGGAGTTGAGCATGATCAAAACAACTGCCAAAATTCTTATCGTTGAAGACGATAAAAACACTGCTAATCTTGTAGCAACATATTTGCAGAAGGAAGGGTTTGTTGTTCTGATAGAAAATGATGGTGAAAAAGGTCTTCAGACAGCCAGAGAGAAACAGCCCAGCCTGGTGATTCTTGATCTGATGTTGCCAAATATCGATGGTCTTGAAATATGTCGGCGGTTGCGTAGTGAATCGAATCTTCCCATTTTGATGTTGACCGCGCGTGAAGAGGAGATTGACCGGGTGTTGGGGTTTTCACTTGGTGCGGACGATTACGTCGTGAAACCGTTCAGCCCAAGAGAGTTAGTGGAACGGGTTAAGGCAATTTTACGGCGTGTGCAGCCTGCAATTGAAGTGGAAACGCAGATTCTAAAATGTGGTCAACTGCAACTTGATCCAGGAAAACACAAGGTCAGCCTGAGCGGCAAAATTATCAACCTGACGACATCAGAATATAAACTTTTGCATGTATTGATGGCTGCCCCCGGCCGGGTTTTTAGCCGGGTTGAGTTGTTGCAGCAATTTTACGAACAAGAAGAGGCCGTTATTGAACGGGTCATTGACGTGCATATCAATAAGTTACGGCAGAAGATTGAACCGGATTCGGGGCACCCAACCTTTGTTGAAACAGTCCGCGGGTTTGGTTACCGTTTTACCGATAATGAGTCAAACCAGTGAAAAAGCATCTGCTTTGGAAATTACTCCTGAATGTCGTCCCGGTTATTGCACTCACCATTCTGGTGGTCTGGCTGGCCATCGATAACCTGGCGGCAACCTACTTTATGAGCTTGATGGAGCATTATTCCATTCAACCACATGATAGTCATCGAATGTTTATCGAGGCGGTACATCGTTATCTGCTGTGGGCAGCATTAGCCGCTCTGGTCCTCGCGTTATTACTCAACTATCTGATGACTAAACGGGTGTTGCGACCTCTTTCGCAAATGACCCGAATTTCTCGAGAGCTCGCTTCAGGAAATTTTGTTAATCGGGTCGAGGTCGTGTCCGAAGATGAGGTTGGACAGCTGGGAGTAGCGTTTAATCGGATGGCCGACAGCCTTGAACAACTGGAAAAATTACGTAAAAATATGGTGACAGATGTCGCTCATGAGCTGAGAACTCCATTGACTAATCTTCGTGGTTATCTCGAAGGGCTAAGCGATGCGGTGGTTCCCCCATCGGCCGAAACCTTTCGCATGCTGGAAAGTGAAATCCTCCGCTTGGTTCATCTGGTTGATGATTTACAACAGTTGACCAAAGCCGAATCTGCCCAGGCTTTTTTGCAACGGCAGAATTTACGTGTCGCAACTCTGGTGGAACAGCTACTGCCCCTGTTTGCATTGCGGTTTCAGACTAAAGAAATTGACCTTCAGGTTAATATTGAACCTCCAGAGTTAACCCTGTCGGCAGATCTTGATAAACTTTTACAAACGCTACGGAACCTGCTGGAAAATGCTCTGCGCTATACTCCAGAGGGAGGCAAAATGATGATCGCTAGCCGCCGGACAAATGCCATGGTGGAAATATCCGTTTCCAATACCGGTGACGGAATTGCCGCAGCAGACCTGCCATTTATCTTTGAGCGCTTTTTTCGTGCGGACCGCTCGCGCTCGCGCGAACATGGCGGTGCAGGCATCGGTCTGGCCATAGTCAAGCAGCTGGTGGAAGCTCATGATGGACAGGTCGGAGCAGAAAGCCAGAATGGGCTGACGCGCATCTGGCTCAGATTGCCGACCTAGTCTTCCTCTTAATTTATCTCCGATCTTTATCTAATCTTTAAACAGTCGTGATCTCCGCTTTATCTCTCTTTGTTATATTGACAGTCAATGAAAGGAGATCACCAATGATGAAACTGTTCGTAATAATTCCCTTGCTATTTTTTGACCTGGCGCCTTTCGCTCTTGGCTCAACAGACATTCCCGATCAAGCGACCGTAACCTTTGCTGTTTCCTGATACGACGTTGGTCAAGCTGCCCTGGAAGGGCGGCCAGGAATTATCAAGGTAGAGAAAGGCTGGAAGAATTCTCGTGAGATAAACCAGGTTATCTTTGATCCAGAAAAAGTAAATCTTGAAAAAATGGTAGAATGGCTGAAAGAAGCAAAAACATATCTAGAAACTCTTGATTATAGTTTAACAGACAAAGGAGATGAATCATGAACAGGAGACAAGCTCTTGTATTTTTGACGGCTCAGACAAGCTTTTTCTGGCTGGCAGTCAATGGGTTTGCCGCGAATGCTAATAAATCCAATCACAAAATGATGGCAAACGAAAAGATCAAAGTCTATTCAGCTGAGAAAGGGGACTACTTTCTGACTGATAAAGTATTGAAAAGTGAGTCTGAATGGAAAAAACTGCTGACGTCGGAGCAGTATCATGTCCTGCGTGAAGAAGGGACAGAACGGGCTTTCACTGGAGAACTGCTGAAGAATAAAGAGCATGGGGTTTATCGCTGTGCAGCATGTGGAAACGATCTGTACCTTTCTGGGAGCAAGTTCGATTCTGGAACCGGATGGCCCAGTTACTATGAACCGATTGCCGAAGAAAATGTCTTAACCCGGGAGGATCGCAGCTTTTTTATGACCCGCAATGAACTGATCTGTAGCCGTTGTGAATCTCACTTGGGGCATGTTTTTGATGATGGCCCCCAACCGACCGGTAAACGACATTGTATTAATTCGATATCACTGGAATTTCATAAACTGGGCAAATAGATACTTTTCAGGAGTAAATCATGCAAAAAATTCTTATTCTCCTTTTTATTCTGCTGGCTCCGCTGGCAAATAATACTTTTGCGGCGAAAGAGCGGGCTATTTTTGCCGGCGGCTGTTTCTGGTGCATGGAATCCCCAATTGAGAAATTTGATGGTGTCAGTGAAGTAATTTCAGGTTATATCGGTGGGAAAAAGATGAATGCAACCTACAAGGCCGTCTCTGCTGGGGGAACTGGTCATGCTGAAGCGGTCGAGGTTCTTTACGATCCACAGCAGGTTTCCTATGAGAAACTGCTCGAGGTGTTTTGGATGCAGATCGATCCGACCGATGCCGGTGGCCAGTTTGTCGATCGCGGCAGTCAATACCGCAGCGGTATTTTTTATCTTGATGATGGGCAGAAAAAACTAGCTGAAGAATCGAAACAGAAGCTGGCCAAATCAGGACGTTTCGATAAACAACTCGTCACTGAAATTGTCATGGCTGGAGAATTTTATCCGGCCGAAGAGTATCATCAGGATTATCACAGCAAAAATCCACTGCGTTACAAGTATTACCGCTACGGTTCAGGTCGAGACAAATTTCTGGATCAGGTTTGGGGGAAGGATCGATAAGGGTTATGACACAAAGGGGACTGAATCTAAGAATCAGTCCCCTCTTTTGATTAGCGAACTTTTTTCCGCCCTTTCGGCACTCTCTTTCGCCGGGTTCTTTTTTCGAGGATTTCGACAGGAGCTTCAGCTTGCAGCTCTTCTTTGGTCTTTGCCGCCGCAACATGAATATAACGATCAATCAAACGTGTCCCATCGAGCATATTGATCGCTTCTTTGGTTTCAGCATCGTTAGACATGCAGACAAAGGCAACCCCTCTAAATTGTCCGTTACGTTGATCTGTAACCATGTTTATGGAGCGAACTTTTCCACAAACTGAGAAAAGCTTATGGAGATCTTCCTCAGTTGCCTCAAAAGAAATATCCGTCACAAAAATATCTTTAATTTTGGTTTTGGCTCTCATTTCAGTTCCATTCCTTTTTCAAAGGCTCCCCGCTGTTCTTCAGGTCGCTCTAGGGAGATTTGCCCCAGATTCCCAGCTCTCAGTTCACGTAATAGCAATTCTGCCGCCCGATGGAGATCAACATCTCCCCCTTTAATCAGGCAACCACGGCGAC
>JASJGT010000375.1:0-2615 GCA_033791405.1 Desulfuromusa sp. | reverse complement strand
GTCGGTTTCTGTGGCTTGTTAATTGTGGCTCAACTGGTTCCTGCTCTTCTGGTTTTGTTTGGCATGACCAAAGCTGTTGCGCAAGGGATTTCAGAAAAACGCGCCCAAGCTTCTGGTGTAAAGTAAAACTAAGAATAGTTTAAATTTCAATTTAAAAAAGGGCAACCGAAAGGTTGTCCTTTTTGCGTTCTGGTTGGTTACAATTTTGTGACTAAAACGAGTATATTACCTCGAACCCGGAGTTTATAGAAACTGTACTACTCCTTCTTTGCTAGGAGGCTGTCTGACTATGCGGGGCGAAGCGAAAATTCGGAGGTTTGAGAACAGATTTTGACTCGTTTGCAGGCTCATATCCATAGCTATGGGGCAAAAAGGAGTCGAAATATGAGCCAAACAGCCGGATTTGCAGTCGGCTCATGAATAGTCCGACAGCCTCCTCGGAGTCTATGTCATGGACGAGATTGAAAACTTGGCAGTTGCCAAGATCTTTGAGCAGTATCCGAAAAATATCCGGATAAAATTATTGCACCTTCGTCAGTTAATCATTGATACCGCTTCAAACACTGATGGTGTTGGTGTGCTGGAAGAAACTCTAAAATGGGGGGAACCTGCTTACCTGACAACTCAGTCAAAAAGTGGTAGTACGATCAGAATCGGGTGGAACAAACGAAGTCCACATCAGTACGCGATCTATTTCAACTGCAAAACCACTCTTGTTGAGACATTCAAAACGATATTCGGTGATATTTTCCAATACGAAGGATATCGAGCCATCGTTTTTGGAGAGGATGATCCCATCCCGGAAAATGAACTGAGACACTGTATTTCGATCGCATTGACGTATCATTTGTTGAAGAAGAAGTGATAATTGGGTGAAAGGTTAGGGGAATAAATGCAGGTACTGAATATCCATAGTCGTGAATTACCGGTTCCTGCAGGAAAGGTCGGTGCCTTGCTGGATAGCCTATCTTCGCCAGATGATCTTTTATGGCCGAAGCATCTCTGGCCGCCGATGAAATTTGACAAATCACTATCTGTCGGTGCGCGGGGAGGGCACGGTCCGATCCGCTACGATGTTGCCAAGTATGAACCTGGAAAATTGGTGGAATTTCGCTTCACCGGGCCAACGGGGTTCGACGGTTATCACGGTTATGAAGTTATCGAGGTGGATGAAGAAACAACAGAATTACGTCAAACCCTGCAGATGAACACCCATGGCTCGGCACTTTTGACTTGGCCCTTTCTGTTTCGTCCATTACACGATGCGTTGATTGAAGATTCCCTGACAAAGGCTCAGTTGGAGCTTGGATTGCCTGCTGATATCAGGAAATGGTCGTTATGGGTTCGCTGTCTACGGTGGATTTTAACTTGTGGGAAGGCACTCCCACAAAGTTTTCAGACAGATTCCCAGTTGCAAAAAACTGCCGACTAAATACTGATTACGCAGCAATAGAAGGTTTATTTTTCTCATCAAGAATTGTTATGATGCCGTTCGCTTTCTTCCCAAACGAAATGGAATCTCAAAAATGACACTTCAATCCTGGCTGATCTATTTAGTGCTGGTCTTCGCAGCGGTATCCACACCCGGCCCGGCGGTTCTGTTTATCATGACTAATACAACTTTATATGGTTGGAGAAAATCGATATTTGCAGCACTAGGTAATATCGTTGGCTTATTTATTCTGGGAGTCATTGCGGTAACCGGGTTGGGGGCTTTACTGAACACTTCAGAGTTGATATTCAATCTGGTTAAGTATGCTGGGGCTACTTATCTTGTTTATCTTGGATTGAAGCTATTTTTCCAGAAAGGGATCGATCTGAATAAAATGCAGGCTCGTTTCAGTCCTGAAGTGAAGTCTACAAAAATGATATTTATTCAGGCTCTCGGAATTGCTATGAGCAACCCTAAAGCAATCGTTTTTTTGACGGCATTGTTGCCGCAATTTCTCTATGTAGAACAACCATTGATTCCGCAATTTTCCCTTTTGATTGTAACTCTGATGTTTTTCTCTTTTGCTTTCCTGATGTTTTATGCTCTGCTGGCGCACAAGGCAAAATTCTGGCTGATGCAGCCGCACCGGATTAAAACCTTCGGTCGGGTCAGCGGCTCGATCTTCGTTGGTTTTGGTGCCCTGCTGGCTACATCTTCTCATCGTTAAAGGACTTATAACGTGACAACTCAATTGATACGCCCCTCCAGTCCTGAACTTGATTCTATCCTCGGTCAGACCTTTCCTGTCCTCGACGACGGATTTGTTCGTGTCGTTGATTATATGGGGAACGATACTTCGATAGTTCAGGCCGCCCGGGTTTCTTATGGTGACGGTACCAAAAAAGTTTCAGAGGATCGCGCCTTGATCCGTTATCTTCTCCGCAACCATCATACAACCCCCTTTGAAATGTGTAGTTTGAAACTCCATGTTCGGGTGCCAATGGATACCTGGCGACAATGGATTCGTCACCGCACCGCCAGTGTCAACGAATACAGCACCCGTTACTCTATCGCCATTGATGGCTCCCAGATGACCAATCCCGATCAGTGGCGGCAGCAGGCTCAGGATAATAAACAGGGGAGTGCCGGATATTTTGATGAAATGGTCGGGGGTGAACTTTCG
>JASJGT010000374.1:0-10556 GCA_033791405.1 Desulfuromusa sp. | reverse complement strand
CCCAATGATAGTAGCTCCGTACTTAATCCAGACGTCGACAAAGTCCGCATAAATCTTTGGTCCCAGGTTGGCGCGGGTTTCCAATAGATCGACAATCGCGCCCTCTTTCAAAAAATCCGTCGCGATTTCCACAAATCCGTTGGCGTAAGCGCCAATGGGAATGTTTTCGTTTGCCAAAAAGGGTATCGCTTGATTAACGGCCTCGGGGGGCGAGCAATTGACCAATAATGCTTCGAGATTAAATTCTGAGATCAGCGGAAGTATCTCTGTTAGTGCCTCCCCAGAGCGGAGTCTTGAACCATCCTCATCGTCAACACTCACCGCAAGCCAAACGGGTTTCGTCCCTGACCTTGCACCCATCACGGCTCCACGTGCCTGCTCCACTGATGACATGGTTTCACAAAGGAAGATATCGACATAAGGTTCTTGTAAGGATGCAATCTCAGCATAAAGGTCAGCGGCTTCCTCTGCTGAAGGGGCAAGATCAGGGCGATAGGAGCGCCCTGTTGGACCCATAGACCCCGCAACCAGTCCTCGACCGTGCCTGTCCCTTGCTGAAACCGCCAGCAGACACGCCTGACGGTGCAGTTCAGCGAAGCGGTGCTCAATGCTAAAAGGTCTCAGTCGATCTCGATGAATAGCATAACTGTTGGTCGTGGCAATATCCGCACCCGCCAAGAAAAAATCGCGGTGAAGTTCACGCACCAATTCGGGTCGGTCAATTAATAGTTGTGTCGCCCATAGCCCTGTCGGAGTTGTCGCAGAACGTGCCAGGAGTTCCTGGCCCAGACCTCCATCTAGAAGTGTGATATTCATATTACCGTCCTGTTCATGGTCGCGCTGAATTGAGCCTGGAATCCTATTCACTCGTGCTCCATCGCTGGCTACTACTTTCGGATGCGGACAAAGCCAATCTATTAATATTTTTCCTGAAGAATTAATCTTCCACTGCTATTGACGCTCATGATTAGGGAGGCATAGCGCAATCCTTAAATTAGCAGGTTGCAGTTGCTAAGATTCGTCCCGCCGGAAGCATTCCTCTAGCCGCCGAAGGTGGGGAGAATCGGTGAAGGCAAACCATTTTTTCGCCGCACTGTCCCATTCGGCACCAAGGCCCTTCGCCTCGTCTTTACGGTTAAATGGAACCCTCAAATAGATTTTCTTGCCGTGATACTTTTCGCACATCTGGTCATAGAAATATTCATACCCCTTTGCTTCTGGGTCACCCCGCCGATCAAAGGTTTCCATCGGTGTTGCCATCTTGATCCGTCTTTGAATTGATTGAAACTCCATCTTTGAAAATCGGCAGCCATCCCCTCGAAATAGATCCAGAGTGGTGGAAAAATCAGGGTCGTTTATAGCCGTAGCCTCGAAGGGAATATCATTGCAGGTTCCGCTGCCAACCACCAACTTTCGGACTTCACGATCATTGTTCGGGTATTCCACCAGAAAATGAGTGACCTGATTCAGAATGACAATATTTGGGGTCAACATCGCCCGTCCTTTCCTTATCCATCTGTACCAGCATTTAGACCGGCAAAGGCATATCGTACTTCGGTTTTGCACTAACTGCAAATCCGTATTCATTGAATTGATCAGGTTGTCCCGTTAATTCTCTGTAGGAAGAACTCTTAGCCTAAAGCCAACCAAAAACCCACCCCGACCATCAGGGTTCCAGCAATTCGGTTGAGAAGTTTGACATTTCCTTGTTTCAGCAACAGGCGATTCAGCGTTCGTCCGCCACCAGCATAGAGAGTGAGACAAAGAAATTCTATAAAGAGAATTATCGCTAGCAAGTAACTCAATTGGGGTGTTAGAGGTTGTTGATAGTCAACAAATGGTGGCAGCAGTGCAATGAAGAAGGCCCATCCCTTTGGATTGGCTATAGCCGTCACAAATCCCTGCATAGCTAGTTGTTGCCCTGAAATCGATTCTTTCTTTTCTGTTGCCTCAGGATTTATGGCCATAGATCCTTTAGATATACACATCTGGAATCCCACAAAACCCAGATAAAGCCCTCCCACGGTTTTGAAAAGCAGGAATATCGCAGGATAGCGAAGTGTGACAGTAGCAACACCAACAACCGAAGCCGCAGCGACCAAGCCAACACCTAGCAACTCCCCATACATCATCCAGAATGTTCGGCGAAAACCGATTGTCATCCCAAGTGACATCGATAGAGTCATACACAATCCCGGAGTTAGTGAGACAAACAGGAAGGTAGGAATAAAAACAGTTAGAATTGTCGTGTTCATAATAGTTTTAAGTGCCAAGGGGGTAGATGGGGATATCGCTGGACATAATGCCACATCAATTCGAGGCAGTGTTAGAGGTTAATGGTGACATACGTTCAAAAATATCCGGCAAAGCAAAGCACCAAAGCTGAAACTTCCACAGCTTAGCAGCTTTGGAAGGGGGAAAAGGTGTGCACGGGAAGAGGCAAATTCCAGATATAACTACTTTTGCCAATCGTGTCTGGGCGATAGAAATTCGTTTTCAAAAGTTAAAACCTGATTTTTGATAAACAGAATCTGTGTGATTTATCCCTAGATGAAGCAGGACCGTGATCTGAACCAACTTATGAGAAAGACTCCGCCCGTACATACAGGCTGAGGCTTATTTTGTTCTGTAAATTCAGGAAATGGCATTAAGTTGACAATACCCAACATAGACCAGAACGAAGATGCCGAATATTTTTAATACGGTCATCATAGCGGAGATCTTCCTTAAGTAGAATTATGTGAGAAAACTATATTTATGTGTCCTGATCCAAAAGAATATCCTTGGCGGCATTAATTTTTGCGGCCAGAAAATCCGAGCCTCCGCTATCAGGGTGAACCCCTTTTATGAGTCGTCTCCAGGCCTGATGGATTTCCTCCTGCGAAGAATTTGGCTCAAGACCAAGTATCTGGTAGGCTTCTTGTCTGGTCATATTGTCAAAACCTGATCTATTATTCTGGTTTCTAGACGCATCAGAATCAGCACGATCGCGCCAATCGGGGTAGTATCGATCGAGAAAAGATTCAAGCAGTGAAATACTATCTGTGTCGGAACGAAAATCAAAGTAGAGCGACAGTATATCCTCTTCACTCAGTGAAGACAGACGAGCACCCTGTAATCGACCAGTCAATATAGTGCCATCCATTTCCCCGGTATCGTGGTCAAGCTCCATCTCAAGGTTTTCCGAACGGACAGTCGATTTGTCTCCCTCAGCGGAGCTGATCGGTCGTTTCGAACGACTTCGCCGCCACCATGAAACGCCCATAATAATCAGGGGAAACCCAATTGCTCCACGCCGTAACAGAGTCAGAACACTCCCGATGATGATGACAAATACCGGCCCGGCAGTAAGCAAAACAGCAGCTATTTTCTTGGACGGTAAAGTCATCAACCAGTAAATGCCGATCACCGCAAATAACAGAAAGAAAAGATACTGAACCATTCATTTTCCAGACAGAAAAGGATGAAAATTCATTTTTTCATCTGATCCAGGAGTAAGCGGGCCTCGCGTCTGCCACTGTTTGAAAGTGCTTTCAATCCTCCTCGCGCATATACGGCAACCGCACCAAGAAGCTCGGCGAGTTCTTTTGCTGAATCAGGCCCAAGTCGAAAATAGGCTCCGCTGGTAAGACGGGCCATTTCCCGAAAGCCCTTTTCGACCCCGACATCGTACCCATCCTGAAAGAAAAAGCAGCGGACTCCTTTGATCCCGAGTTCTCCCGCTTTTTGACACAGCACGTCGATATTCTCCTCGATGGCATCTCCAATGAAAACCAGTGCGGCGACTTTTGCTTTGCTTGTTTCACGATTGGCGTGATCAAGAACCTTGGAAATCTGGGTTTGTCCACCCAGACATTGAATACCGAGCATCAGATCACGCAGTGCGGCAGCATTAATAACCCATTTTGAAGCCCGACATTCATTGATGCCTCGAAAATACACCAACTGAACCGATAAACCGCCTGCCTTGCCGACCGCATCGAACATGGAAGCCTGAATCGTGACAGCCTGATCCCAGGTTGGCTGCCGACTCATGGTTGCATCCAGAGAAAAAATCAATCTTCCACTTTGTGAAACCGCTGCCTCACCGGCAGCCTTGAGAAAAGCACCTATCTCGCTGGAAGAAGACTTCTTTCGAAGTTCGGGGGATTTTTTTTCAGTGGAAGTAATTTCTTTATCTTTCATAGCTTGTTCCCTGTGACAAAATAGGCTGCCCTAAATGGCTTATTTTCCCCTATAGATTATAAATCGATGATGACTTAGTCGGTTTCCTTCAGGCATATTAGGTATCGATGACATTATTCCGACACTTCCACAATAGCGGTTCAGCTTTCACTGATCAACATACCAACAACCAACGACTTCATCATATCCCTTTGCCGGATCAATTAAACGGTATTATCAACTTAACGTGTTAAGCAGAATCTAATTTTGGCCCAGCATCAACATACTGGATCCGAGAGAACAATACGACTTAACTCTCCACATGTCATTGATTTTGGAGAGGTATAAACTGGTTGGAAGAGCGATTTCTGGATTCCCTGCAAAGCAACACACTCGGTCGGGCGTAATTATCAAAAATTAGCAGTTGTGAAAGCTTTTGCCACCCCCAGAAAAAAACTTCAATCCGTTTTCAAATGTCCTGTCAAATTAGGTTCGTATATGTCCATAGGACTTTTGAAGAATGCCCTCTGTATTAAATTCCACTATATTGGGATATTTTGAGCGTTCAGGGTAGATAAATCATTGAGTTCAGGGGGCACTATATCTAACTTGCCTTGTCCTTTTTTTGTTTCAGGCTTCATGGGGGGCTCCCAAAATTCGGACAGAACATTAAGGTGGATAGCCCCGCATTGACGAAGGAGAACATCTGGAGCCACATCCGTTTTCCCCTACATCAGTACAACTAAACAGGCCGATGCCAGATCAACGAACAAAATTCATGCGGGTTTTAGCTTCTCGTTCTGGCGGTACAATTTTTCCTTTACCATTTTCGGCCAACTTCATCAGCCATGCCATGTTCTTGCCAAGCACTCGCATAATCTGTACTCCTTCGGCATCCTGGGTTACTTCTCCCGGCTGGGTTCCATGAATCACATTCCAATAGTTGGATGTTGCTATCAACATTTCTGAATAGCTCAAATAATTGTTCAATTGGTCAACTGTTGGCAGTCCACCGGAACGGCGCACTGCGGCCACTGCTGCACCAATCTTATGGCGTAGCATATTGTCATTGGTGCTGCTGACATAAAAAGCCCGATCCAGGAAAGATTTCATGGTGCCCCCTATCCCTGCAAAATGAACAGGTGATCCGAGAATAATTGCATCTGCTTGTTTCATTTTCTGAATCCATTCATTGACCTCATCGCCAGGCAGCACACATTGTTCATTCTTATTTTTTGTGCACAGGCCGCATGCCGTACAGCCTCTGATTACTTTATTGCCGATATGGATGATTTCAGTTTCAATCCCTTCTTTTTCAAGTTCAGTGGAGACAATTTTTAAAGCATGGAAGGTATTGCCTTCTTTCTTAGGACTTCCATTCAGCGCCAGCGTTTTCATAGATTCTTTCTCCTGTTGCTTGAATATTTACCAAATACACACTTTTTTTCAGAGACATTGAGCTATTTTTGAACATCAACGACGGATTATTTTGTAGCGTAGTGAGTGGCGGGTGTTTCCAATTGGTTGCACTATTGTGAACAGTTCCGTCTAAGCCCTTTGGCTTAAATTCATGGGATTTTTTAGCGTCTATTGCCCATGATCCGTAACAGCATGAAAAACAGGTTGATGAAATCGAGATAGAGTCGCAAAGCACCTAGGATGGCTGACTTGTGTCGATCTTGCTCGCTGGCAAACCCGGCCTGGCCGATCTGTTTAATTTTCTGTGTGTCATACGCTGTCAGGCCAACGAAAATAAAGACCCCGACATAGCTGGTGATCCAGTAAATCATCTCGCTGTGCAAAAACATGTTTACCACCGAAGCAATGATGATCCCCACCAGACCCATGAATAAAAAGCTGCCCATTCCAGTCAGGTCACGCTTGGTCGCATAACCATAAATACTCATGGCGGCAAAGGTTCCGGAGGTCACCAGGAAGGCACTGGCGATAGAACTGTTGGTATAGATGAGAAAAACAGCCGCAAAAGTGATTCCATTCAGTGCTGAATAGCCCAGAAACATCAGAGTCGCTGTTGCGGCACTGATACGATTGATTGCTGCAGACATAGCGATTACCAGTCCCAATTCAGCAAAGATCAAGCCGTAAAATACCATCCGGTTACCAAAAATCAACTGCTGTGCTGATTGGCTGGATAACATCAAAAAAGAGGCCAGAGCGGTAACAGCAAGCCCAGCCGTCATCCAGAGATAGACCTTCTGGAAAAAAGTGTTCGTGATAGCAATTGATCTGTCATCTGTATATGTCTCGTATTGATTTTGCATTGTTTGTTTCTTCTCCATATGTCAATTTGAAGCTTTCTACTAGCTCACGCCGATGACTATAGCATTGTCAGATCGGCAGCTGCAATTCAGCCTGTCCCAACTTTTTCTGTCCGGGGCATACTCCGGGTCGCAATCACCGCAATGCCTGTTTCGGCAACATCGTCAAGAATGGTTTGTCCCATTTGCACTGGCGCTTCAATTTTGAGGGAATGTAGAGCCCGGGCTACAGCGATGATTTTATCTTTAGGAACCGCTTCTGCTGTTTTGACCGGCAAGCGGGGCCAGAGACCTGAGTTGCAGGAAACCGTAGTGCTGATCATTCTGCGGGGGTCGATGTACTCCTGCCGGGCATAATCTTCCCCACGTTTACACTCATTTCCGGTAATTTCACGAATCTCGCCATCAACAATAGTTAATTCCAGAGGGCAACCCATCGGGCAGCCAATGCAGGTGAGATGTTTTTTCTCAAGCATCTATGTCACCTCCCGTTGCTGAATATCGATTTTCAAGTTGTCGGCAAAGTAGTGATCAAGAATCTCTGGGGCGAGGGTGAGGCGAATCATCTCTGAAGGGATAAGCATGCGGAACTTTTTTTCATAGCGATTGCCAATTGTTAGAATGCAATTCTGCATCGGCTGTTTGACGCGGAGATAGATGATCTGCTCTCGATCAGGGGAGAGACTGTGGGGAACGCAGGAGGCGACATTCTCACCAGCATGGAGAGCAATGTTGTCACCGGGCCGGCGTATTCCAGTGGCCAGCTCAGCTGCAAATCGACCCGCTCGGATAGATTCTTCCGAGACAAAATCGACAATGTCATGAACATGAAGCACATTGCCGCAAGCAAATACTCCAGGCAGAGACGTTTCCAGAGTGCTGCTCACTTGGGGGCCACCGGTGGCGTGGTCCATATGGAGCCTGAGTTTCGTTGAGAGCTCATTTTCAGGGATCAAGCCGATGGAGAGGAGGAGAGTATCGCAATTGACATCCCAGGATTGATTGAGATCAGGGACATGTTGATTATTGACTGGTGCAATTGTCAGGCGTTCGACACGATCACGCCCATGAATGAAGGCAACAGTTGAGGAGGTATGGAGAGGGATATTGAAATCATCAAGACACTGAACCACATTGCGGGTCAGACCGTTGGAATATGGGGATAATTCGTACACCCCGACCACCTCACAACCTTCTAAAACCAAACGCCGCGCCATAATCAGGCCGATATCACCTGAACCGAGAATTGCAATACGCCGCCCTGGGAGAAGACCCTTCATGTTCACCATCTTTTGTGCTAAACCTGCCGTCATCACCCCGGCTGGTCTGAATCCCGGTGTACGAATTGCTCCACGAGTTCGTTCACGGCATCCCATAGCCAGAACAACCGCTTTTGCCTTCAGATTCAGATGGCCATAGTTACCGCTGATAATCTCCAGCCGTAAATCAGGGCTGATATCGATCACGTACGAATCAGTAAGGATATCGACATTATCAGAGAGGACATTATGAACAAAGCGTTCGGCATATTCAGGGCCGGTGAGTTCCTCTTTGAAATAATGCAATCCGAAGCCGCTGTGGATACATTGGTTGAGAATGCCACCTGCTTCAATCTCTCGATCAATCACCAGAATATGTTCTGCCCCGGCTTCTCGTGCACCCAAGGCCGCAGCTAAGCCGGCGGGACCACCACCGACAATCACGACATCATATTTTTTCTTCAGTGGATTTTTCATCCCCTCTCCTCCACGGATAGGTCATCGTGACGTGGAACGAAAACCTCTGATCCCTGTCCACGCTTGGTGATTTCAGCCAGAGGGATGCCTAACGTTTGCGAGAGGATATCCATGATTCGGGTCGTGCAAAATCCCCCCTGACAACGTCCCATTCCAGCCCGAACCCGAAACTTCACACCATCGAGGGTACGAGCACCATGTCTAATTGCATAGAGAATTTCTGCTTCTGTAATCGATTCACAACGGCAGACAATGTGCCCATATGCTGGATCTTTCTTAATTGCTGCTTTCCGTTCTTTCTGCGTCATCCGTGCAAAGTGGGGTGGTCCATCTATATCAGCCTTCCAGTTACCTTTTTCTATGAGGGATAGACCATCAGAACGGAGCATTTCTGTGACGTAAGTGGCAATAGCTGGTGCTGCTGTCAGCCCTGGAGATTGAATCCCCGCGATATTATAAAAACCCTTGACCCGGGTGGGGCCAATAATAAAATCGTTTGTATCTGCTACCGCTCGCAAACCAGCAAACTCGGTAATGGTGTCCCGTTCAGAGATGGACGGACAATATTTGCGAACCGACTCAAAAATCTTGGTTGCACCGGCAAAACTGGTTGATCGATCCTCGCGATTATCGATGTCTTCTGCTGTTGGACCAACCATGATGGGGCCATCGACCGTTGGGATAATAAGAACGCCCTTGCTGGTAGGTGTGGGGGTGGGAAAGATCAGCCTGCTTACAATCCCTTCTAAGCGACGATCCAGCATGTATTCTTCACCCTTTCGGGGGAAGATTTTAAAGTTATCTGCACTAACCATTGCTGCGATCTGGTCAGAAAATACCCCTGCGACATTGAGGATAGTACTGCTCTGAAAGTTTTTCTGCGGTGTTTGGATAGAAAAACCGTCATCACTTTGTGTAATAGAAACAACCGGGTGACCGCAGAATAGTTCTGCTCCGTTTTGCCGGGCACATTCGATGAGTCCAAAGCAAGCCTCATAGGGATTGATGACTGCAGCTGTTGGTGCGTGGAGGGCTTGAAGGATGGTATGGCTGAGATTGGGTTCCTCTTTTTGAAGTCGCTTCGGTTTCCAGATTTCAAGACCGGTAACACCTCTAGATTCCCCCTGTTTTTTGAGGTTTTCCTGGAATTGTAAATCTTCAGGTTTTAAAGCAACGAGCAGTTCGCCAATCCGTTTAAAGCCAAATTTCAGATCTCTTGCAAGGGCGTCCCACATTTGATTGCCAGACCATTCAAATTTACTTTTAAGAGTGTTTGGTGGCGAATGATGTCCCGCATGGATTATTCCTGAGTTGGTTTTACTGGTTCCGAATCCGACTTCCACTTCCTTTTCAAGCAAAGCAAGGCGCAAATTGTAGTGGGACAGCTCTCTGGCCAAGGCGCAGCCAACAATTCCACCACCGATAATGATGACATCATACATTTTTCTGTCTCCAAAGTTTGAGTGATATGGAAATTTAAACCTATGTTTACATTTAATCACCACTTTTCTGTAAAACAAGTAAATGAAAAAAATCTTTTGCTTCATTTAGCAATATCAGCTGCTAATGTCTGGGCAATTCAATGGTGTCCATGGAACTACCAGCGGGGAATGGTTGTATAGAGTGTGAAATGAGTTCAATTTTATATCCATCTGAGTTTTCAACAAACTGAACAATATGAGGACTAAATAAACTCGGTTGTATATTTGACTCTTTCGCCAACATAGCCCAGATGGAATTCCGTGGACAGTAAATCTACCTATCCAACGAGAGCCAGCTAAAAGCGGTGGAGCAGGGGAATCAGTTGGCTGTAGTCGCGGTAACTGAGTGAGCTGTGCCAGTGTCCACTGAACATGCCGGATGCTACGCCGAGGGTGAAGACTAGCAGGACCAGCAGTGGAAACATCCAGCCCGGCATGAACCGTCGGTTGCCGACCACCCCCATCCCGAGAACCTGATGCTCTGGACAGTTCTGAACGCAGCTCAGGCATCCAGTGCATTCTATAGAGGTGACCTGTCGTTTACTGGACACGCCTATGGATGCCGGGCAGGCTTGGTCACAGCTGCCGCAGGAGGTGCAACCGTTGATGTCCCGCGTGATCCGGCACGGGCTCAAAAAGCTGAAAAAACCGAGCAGGGCGCCGTAAGGGCATAGATAACGACACCAGAACTGACGGATAAAAAAGGACAGCACAACCATAATCAGGATAATCACAATGCTGAGAAGCGAGGGTTTTGTAAAGAAGTGCAGCATCTTAACGTCGCTGAACGCCCAATAGGGGTTGTATAAAAAACCTTTGAGAGATTGGGCGGGCATCCCGAATAAAATCACTTTGAGGAAAAAGAACAGCAGCACGTATTTTGCGCTACGGAGCAG
>JASJGT010000373.1:0-6665 GCA_033791405.1 Desulfuromusa sp. | reverse complement strand
TTTTCATGACCCCAGGTCACGCACGATTCAATATTACTGACAAAATAGTGATCGGGACAAAGGGCGCCCGATAGTCCTTTTTTGACCAACACCCCTTTTTTTGCATAAAGCTTATCATCATCGGTCAAAAGACAATCAAATTTGACCACCCCGATTTTTTTCTTACGAGCTTGAAGAGACTCAATGACTCGTAAAATAACCGAGGTTTTTCCCGATGAGGGAGGCCCGGATATAGTTAAGAAACGCATAATAACTCCTTTATACCGCGTTCATTGAATCTTCAAAGATTTGCGTTGTGTGTTTAATCAAGGCGCCGATATCATTCTGGTAAATATAGTCCCAGCCGATCCATTTCCACGGATGATCACCTTCAAGCTGATTATCAACTTCGGGATGGGTTGATGGAAATAGACCCCTTTGGGCCAGAATTTCACCAACCGGTTTGCTGGAGAGATATTCGGCAATCGGCCTAACTTTTTCCAGGCTTTCCTGCTTGGTAAGCATGAAAATCGGGCTGACCACGGCACCATCTTCGGGCCAGATAATTTCCAGACTTTGAACCATGCGCGCCATCTTGGTGAAAAAGTAAGGCATGATTGTTACCAGCGGTTTCTCTTCTGCAACCCGCTGGGCATTTTTAACCATCTGCGATGGGTGCATTGCTTTCAGCATGCAGCGACCCAGTTTCTCGATCCCTTTATCGCCATGTTCTTTATGCAGGGAGAGTAGGATCGCGTTAAATAGGTCGAAATCACCGACCGGCAGGGCAACTTTCTGCTCATACTCCTGTTTCAGCAGGTCAGACCAGCACCGCGGAATGGGAAGATCACCAAGAACGTCGTGATTGACCATAAAGACCGCTGGAACAGCTGCAATAATTGAATAATCTTTTTTAGGATCTTTGATATCAATCTCGGCAAAATCACGATTAACTGCATTACCGGTAATGTCGGTAAAAACCGCTTGATCTTTAAAGCGACCGATTGTCTTTTGATCAAAAAAAGTTTCAAATCCGGCAGAGAGGAAGATATCCGGTAGGTCTTCGGCATTCTCGATCCCCTGGATATTTTCTTCAATCCAGTTCGCTCCGACTGAGGCCGCTTCAAGTTTGTAGCTGACTTCATTGCCGGTTTCTAGAGTGTACTGTTCAATAAAGGCATCAAACCCTTCCAATAACGGCAGGCGAACTGGACAGGGCAGTAGACCGGCTACTCTCACCTGACTGCCGCTTTTCTCCGTTGTTTTCATTGTCACATCGACCTGACTCAATTCCTCGTCAATTTTCTCCTGCAGCAGAGCGAGAAAGTTATCCAGATCATATTTTTTTGTTTGTGCTGCTCGCTCTAGTTTTAAAAAAGCTCCAACAGCGTTGCGCTGTTTTTCATCCCGAAAATTGTCAAAGCCGTTGGCAACAAAAACATCCAGTGTTTCTGGCCAGCGGTCGATAATGTCTTTGACGGTCATATCTTTATTTAAAATAGTTGCTATCATAGTTATGGCTTCCTTGTTTTGTGTGTTGATTGCTTGTTTTGAGCTGAGTATAGTGGATTGAGTTTAAGGTTAAATTGATGCAGGTCAAGAAAGCAATAAAATATAACTATTTTTATCTCTTTTTGATCTACGTCAATTTTTAAGTTTTCTGTTTGTGGCATTTTCCAGCCATAAAGAAATAAATACTATCCCCTTAACCAAAGGAGTACGCCAACATGAGTATGTTTTGTTTTCAGTGTCAGGAAGCAGCAAAAGGAACGGGCTGTGATATCGTCGGTGTCTGTGGCAAAAAAGAAGATACTGCCAACTTACAGGATCTGCTGATTTTCACCTTGAAGGGATTGGCCGTTGTTGCTGATGAAGCCAAAAAACAGGGTAAACTGGATAAATCTATCGGTCTGTTTATTGCTCAGGGTTTGTTTGCAACAATTACCAATGCCAATTTTGATAATGCCCGCTTTGTTGATCTGATTAAAGCAACTGTTGCCAAGCGCGATGGTTTGAAAACAGCCATTGGTTTCAGCAGCGATGCTGACGTTGTCAACTGGAATGCTTCTGAAGCTGATTTTGCTGCGAAAGCTGCAACTGTTGGTGTGTTGTCACAAGCTAATGAAGATGTTCGTTCCTTGCGTGAACTGTTAATTTATGGTTTGAAGGGAATGGCCGCCTATACCGATCATGCTGCTATACTTGGTTTTGAAAAATCAGAAATTTATGATTTTATGGTTGATGCATTGGTCTCAACCACACAGGACCTGAGTGTTGATGAGATGGTTGGTATGGTGTTGAAATGTGGCGAAACAGCTGTCACAGCCATGGCACTGCTCGACGAAGCTAATACGACAGCCTACGGCAATCCAGAAATCACCAAAGTCAACATTGGCGTGCGTGGTAATCCTGGTATTCTGATTTCCGGTCACGACCTGAAAGATATGGAAGAACTGCTCAAGCAGACTGAGGGAACTGGCGTTGACGTTTATACTCATTGTGAAATGTTGCCAGCTAACTATTATCCAGCATTTAAAAAATACGAACATTTTGTTGGCAACTACGGCGATTCCTGGTGGCATCAAGATAAAGAGTTTACCTCATTCAATGGCCCAATCCTGATGACGACTAACTGTATTACTCCAGTTCAGGATGCTTACAAAGACCGTTTCTATACCACTGGCCTGGCTGGTTGGCCAGGAGCTACTCATATTGAGGATCGTACTGAAGGCGGCAACAAAGATTTTTCTGCCATTATTGAGCAGGCCAAAACCTGTGCTGCGCCGATTGAGATTGAAACTGGTGAAATCGTCGGTGGTTTCGCTCATGCTCAGGTGATGGCATTAGCTGATAAGGTGGTCGATGCAGTTAAATCGGGGGCACTGAAGCGCTTTGTGGTTATGGCCGGTTGTGATGGTCGCCACAATAGCCGGAAATATTTCACGGAAGTTGCTGAAGAGTTGCCGAAGGACACGGTTATTTTGACCGCTGGTTGTGCCAAGTTCCGTTATAATAAATTAGATCTTGGTGATATTGGTGGTATCCCACGGGTTCTTGATGCCGGTCAGTGTAACGATTCCTACTCTCTGGCCTATATTGCTCTGCAACTTAAAGAGGTTTTCGAGCTGGATGATATTAACGATCTGCCTATTTCTTACGATATTGCCTGGTATGAGCAAAAAGCGGTTATTGTTCTTCTAGCGCTGCTGTTCCTTGGAGTTAAAGGGATCCGCCTCGGGCCAACCTTGCCAGCCTTCCTGTCACCAAATGTGGCTAAAGTTCTGGTTGATAACTTCAATATCAAGCCGACCGGAGATGTGAAAGCCGATGTCGAAGCGATGATGGCTGGAAATTAATCACAGCAGTTTTAAGTAATAAAATAAAAAGGGCGAAAGATCGATTGATCTTTCGCCCTTTTTTTATTCTAAAAAATGAAACTTACGTTGATGTTTTTGCTGCTTGTTGGCAGAATGCTGCGAATTGTTGGATCGCAGGTCATTATTGTTTTCAGAGGAAATTGTTATGTCATATGGAAAAAAAGAGGGAGTTCTCTATTTTGGGATACCTTCAGGTAGTCTGAATGAGCAAGTCTTACGTTTGTTGGCAAAATCGGGTCGTCCACTGAAAAAAGGGCGTCAATATGAATTGCAGGGTCCATACGATAAAGATGTCGTATTTCGGATTCTTGATCGTAAGGAGATGGCGCAGAAGGTGAGTGATGGCATCGTTGATTGCGGCATTACTGGGAAAGATTATATTTTTGAGGCAGGGCGCGAACAAGAGGTTGAAGTGCTGGGAGATTTCATTTTTTCCAAGTATACCAATCAACCTTCCCGTCTGGTATTGGCTAGCCGACCAGAGCTAGGTATCGAAACTCCGGAAGATTGTAAGGGCAAAATTATTGCTACCGAACTGCCGAACCTGACCAAGCGGCGGATGGCAGAGCTGTACGGTATAGAAGATATTGAGATTCTGCATAGTGAAGGCAAGACAGAGGCAAAAGTGAACATGGGGGAGTGTGATGCTTTTACCGATATTACCGAAACCGGTGCTACACTTAAGGCCAATGGTAACAATATTGTTGCCGAACTGTTTACTTCTACTCCGCAATTGATTGCCAATCGTGAAGCAATTAAAAATGCTGCAAAGCTGGAAAAAATGGAAGATATCCGCATGTGTATCGATGCGGTTTTACAGGCCGAACGTGAGCCGGTTTTTATGGTGTTTATGGATGTGCCGACCGCAGTGTTGCCCAAAGTTGAAAAAATGCTGCCATCGGTAGTTTCCCCAACGGTGAGTCCGGTGGTTGATGAGGCGTGGTGCAGCGTTTCCGCTGTTATCCGGGAATCTGAACTGAATATATTGGCACCGAAACTATTGCGGCTCGGTGTGGATGGCATTGTGCCTATTCCAGCCCCTAAGGTTTTTACTCAAGATATGGTGAAGCCCAAGCACTTCTGATGGCTGCCTTGAATGGAGAATATGATGGATAAGAAAATGTTGGAAGAAGGAACAGAGTTGCTGATTGATTTTGAAAAGCGTGGTGGGTTGATTCCTGCGGTGGTGCAGGATATTGCTGATGGACGAATTCTGATGCTGGCTTATGTTAATCCAGAAGCTCTGAAAACGACTTTGGAAAAGGGGATGGCAACATTCTGGTCAACTTCGCGCAATGAATTATGGACCAAAGGAGAGACCTCTGGTGATTTTTTGAAAATTGTTGAAATCTTGACCGATTGTGATCAGGATGCCCTTATCTATCGAGTTGAGCCGCAGGGTGGCGGTTCTTGCCACACCAAAGACCCTGAATCAGATAAGACTCGGGCCAGCTGCTTTTATCGGAAAATTGCATTACCGAGTGAGCAATTGATCCACATAAAATAAGTACAGGAACAATTTGTTAAACTTAAAAAAAACGGTAATTACTCAGCAAAGAGGCCTTCTTCTCCTTATTGCAAGGGACACTTAAACCCATCCGTGGGGTTTGACTGTCGCCATCAGGGTGACAGATACCCTTCCCGTGGGAAGCGCAAGTCCACTTTGAATTTGTGCGGAATAATTATAAAAAGCGGAAGGTGAAGAACCTTCCGCTTTTTTCTTTGACCCGACTCTGATATCCTTCGAGACTGATTTTATTTTTGGAGTTATTATGGATAAGAACCAGACCCATCGTTTACCACCACAGAATCTCGAAGCTGAAATGTCAGTGCTGGGTGGGGTGTTGTTAGAAAATGAGGCACTCAACCGGGCATTAGAGTATCTGACCACAGAGGATTTTTACCGCGAGAGTCACCGGAAGATTTTCAATGCTCTGATTATTCTGGGGGATAAAAGTGAACCGGCTGATCTGGTGACTTTGACAGCAGTACTCAAGGACCGCGGTGAGCTTGAGGCTGTTGGAGGAAGCACCTATCTGGCAACTTTGGTTGATTATGTTCCAACCGCAGCCAATATTAACTACTACTGTAAGTTGGTCAAAGAGAAATCGGTTGCACGTAAATTGATTGAAGCATCAACTGCTATTGCCACCCGTGGGTACGAAGGTGGGGATATGGAGGAGATTCTTGATCAGGCCGAAAAATCCATTTTTGAAATCTCTGAAAATCGAATTCGCCCCTCCTATTATCCAGTTCGGGATATTCTGAAAGATACCTTCAAGTCGATAGAAGCACTCTATGAGCGCAAAGAACTGGTCACTGGAGTTCCGACTGGTTATCACGATTTAGACAAGATGACGGCTGGCTTGCAGTCGAGCGATTTGATTGTCGTAGCCGGACGCCCTTCCATGGGAAAGACCGCTTTTGCTTTAAATCTGGTTGAATATGCGACTACCCACGCCGATAAAGCAGTTCCCGCGGTGATTTTTTCTCTGGAGATGAGTAAAGAACAGCTGGTTCAACGGATGCTCTGCTCACTCGCTAAGGTTGATGCTGGACGGCTGAGAACTGGACACCTTGGGGAGTCAGATTGGCCGAAGTTGACGATGGCGGCTGGACAGTTGAATGAAACGCAAATTTTTATCGATGACACCCCAGCTATATCGGTTCTTGAATTGCGTTCAAAAGCCCGACGTTTGAAGGCTGAGCATGGTTTGGGGCTGATTATTGTCGACTATTTGCAATTGATGCGGGGGAGTAACCCCGAAAGTCGGCAGCAGGAAATCTCCGAAATTTCCCGCTCTCTCAAAGCCTTAGCCAAAGAGCTGGCATTGCCGGTTGTGGCTCTGTCGCAGTTAAATCGTTCTCTCGAAAGCCGTACCGATAAACGACCGATGATGGCCGATTTACGTGAGTCTGGTGCCATTGAGCAGGACGCCGACGTGATTATGTTTGTTTATCGTGAATCCGTGTATTGCGAAGATTGTAAGAGCCGCGAAAGAACCTGTGAGAAGGGGCACGATAAAGATGCCGAAATCATTATCGGGAAACAGCGAAACGGTCCAATCGGGACAGTTCATTTAACCTTCCGGGGTGAATTTACCCGTTTTGAAAATCAAGCCAAGCGGGATGATGGCTACTGAGGTGAGTCAGCCAAACAAGGCTGAAGGTGTTTAGGCGTTTAGTTTTCCCCCTAATAGGCTAACTGTCTACAGCCCCTAGTTTTTTTAACTGCCACGCTTCACTTCAATATCAAGTATTTTGATTTTTTTCCTTAGAGTATTCCGGTTGATACCAAGAACCTCTGCG
>JASJGT010000372.1:0-6753 GCA_033791405.1 Desulfuromusa sp. | reverse complement strand
CCTGTAACCGGTTCCCAATAATGAAAAAAAAAGACAGTGAAAAAGGAATGGCTCTTTTACTTGTTTTGATTGTTGTCACGTTGCTGACGGCTATTCTCATGGAGCTTTCATATTCTACGCTGATAGAACAGCATCTGACCGAAACTTTTCGTGACAGTACAAGAGCATATTTTCTTGCACGTGGTGGTATTACAGCAGGTCAAAAACTGCTCTTATCGGATAATAACGAATATGATGCTCCTACTGAGATTTGGGGCGGAGGGATTGTTAACTATCCGGTGGGCGAGGGCTTTGTTACTTTGACTGTCGAGGATTTAGACGGGAAGCTGGCGGTTAATTCGCTGGTGATTGGCAATAACCCACAAACTGTTGTTGTCGACCGTTTTTACCGCTTGCTATTATCACTTGAAATTGATCAGCCCGCTGAGTTAACAGCCGCTGTTATCGACTGGCTTGACCGAGGTGATGAGCCCTTTCAACTCATTCAATCCAATGATTTGGAAATTCCCGTTGCTGGGGCTGAAGATTTATATTACCAAGGCTTGGTGTCGCCCTATGGGTGTAAGAACGCCCCTATAGAGTCACTTGCTGAACTTCTGCTGGTCAAGGGATTTACGGATAAGGTGTTTAAGATTGTCAGCCCATATTTATCGATTGCCGACAGTAAACGAATAAACATTAACACCGCCGGACGTGAGGTGCTCCTGTCTCTGAGCGCAAAGGTGGAAGAACAGACCGTTGATCTTATCATTGACAATCGACGTGATGAACCCATCCGGTCTATTGAAAGCTTGAAAACCCTATTGCCAGAGGATCAATTCAGCCTGTTGAGATCTTTTGAAAACCAAAGGCTGCTCGGGACGACAAGCGAATTTTATAAGATTACTGCTGAAGCCGTTATTAATGATGGAAGACGTTCACTAGAAACTCGGTTTAATAAAAAAGATAACGTCTTGTTTTATATAAGGACAATTTAATTGTAATGAAAAAGCGTTTTATTGGATTGGATATTGGACCCGCTTGCAGCCATTTAACCCTTCTGGAGTACGAAAAACACGACTTGAAAAAAATTGGTTTTTTTTCAAGTGAGGGTGAAGAGTTATCTGATCAGTTAGCGGATCTGTGTGGCAATTTTGATGGTCACTTCGGCATAGGAGACCGGTTGGCGGCAGCGTTACCGGCGAAGACGGCATATGTCCGTAAACTAGAGCTTCCTTTTCATAATACAAAAAAAATAGAGGCGGCTGTCCCCTTTTCTTTAAGTTCGCAGATTCCAGTCCCTATTGAGGACTGTATGACCAGCACAATCATAAATACCAGGAATTCTGACGGGGTATCGCGGGTCACTGCAGCTGCAATTCCCCGGCAAACAGTGGAGAAACTTTTGGCTGCTGCTCAGCAGGCTGAGCTTCCCTTGCACATACTTGATTTGCCCCCCTTTTCACTGGTACCACTTGTCGCTGAAAGCATAAAAGATGCAATTCTGATTGCAGTCAACTCTCAAGAGACCACCATCAGCCAAATTCAATCTGGAGAGCTGACCGACTACCGACTGCTGCCGAAAAAAATTGACCCTGTAAACGAGGATGATATACGAAGTATTTCAAGAGAAATTCATGCTCTTATAGCGATCAGTAAAGATGTGGAATTGCCTATTTTTATTTTCGGAGATGTCGACGGTGAGGTACTCGCCAGAAAACTGAATGATATGGGTTATGAAGCCAAAGAACTTGCTTTGAGATTGGCTGGCGAAGATATTCCATCGGTCTTTATTCATGCAACTGCTTTGGCATACAGGGCTACTAAGATAAAACAATGGAAATCCTTTAATTTTCGCCGTGGTGAGTATGCTTTAAAAGGTGAATGGCAAAAGCTCAAAAGAGCTCTGTGGGTTGCCACCGGTCTGATAGCAATCACTGTGCTGATTAGCGCTACAGCTGCTATTGTTCAATATCGAACCAGGACAATCCAGGTGGACGTTCTCCAAGGAGAGATGGCTCAAATTTTCCATCAAACATTTCCATCAACAACCGCAATAGTTGATATCCCTCTACAAATGAAAAGTACTATCAGGGAATTGCGCGAACAAACGACTATCATTGGCCGCTCTCAGCCCCAAATTCTATCAATTCTGAAGATTCTCTCTGAGGCCACGAGTACCATTCCGATTGAAGTTCAGGAGCTCAGTGTGGGGCTGGGGGAGGTCAATCTCAGTGGCAATGCCACGTCATTTGATGTGATCAATAAGATGACAGAGTTGTTGGAAAAATCGCCTCTCGTAAAAAATATTCGAGTTGCTGATGCTCAAATGGCACTTAAAGGGGATAAAATTAACTTTCGTCTATTTTTTGATCTTGTCCCAAACTAGGTAGGAAAAAATTGTGTTCAATCATATTGATCAATTGGAAAAGCGTGAAAAAGTATTTTTAATCGTCGGGATAGCCATTGTTTTGGTAATGCTTGCTTTTTATGGTGTCTATCAGCCATATCATAAAGCTTTGCAACGGGTTGACAAGAAGATTGCTGCCAAACAGCTTCAGCTCGAGGAAGTTAGAAGCATGCAGGCTGAGTATCAATCGTTACATAGACAATTGGACAATGCTCAGAAATCATTGGGCAACAAAGGCTCGTTATCACCACTAGCAAAGGTGGAAGAGCTGGCTTCCAGTATAGCTAGTCGCGAAAAGTTAAGCTATATTCGCCCACAGCCGCCACAGATACAACGGGAGATGCGTGTCGATAACCTTGACATTAAACTTGAAAAATTATCATTCGAGCAGGTATTGCAGCTACTTTGGAAGCTTGAGTCACCCACAAGTCAGATGCTGGTAAAAAAATTTCGAATTAAGCAAAGATTTGATAATACGTCACAGCTCGACCTTACGATGACAGTTTCTGTCTATGGCAAGAACTCAACATGAAACACGCTATATCAATGCTATTCAGAAAATCTAAAATAATTGTAGTTGCACTTATTTTATTTATTTTAGGCTTGCTAACAGGGGTTTTCTTTTCTTTCCCTGAGATGAAGGTCAAGCAGAAAGTTATCTCCGCTATAGAGACCCAAGGTCACATTATTGTGGATCAGGGAGAAATAACCATGGGTTTCCTGGCTATTGAAGGCTCAGATTTTCTGATTCGACCAGAAAACCCACTTTGGCCAAGTATCTCAATTGACTCTTTTTCTATTACTCCACAGTGGTTGACCCTGCTTTCCAAAAACCCGGGTGTGCGTCTGGATATGCAGCTGTTTGGAGGGACACTATCGGCGGAGATGTTTCGCGATGGTACCTTGAGCGCAGCGGCATCCCAACTTAACCTTGCTCTGCTATTGCCGAAAGAGCAGGCAATTAAAGTGTCAGGCCAACTGGAAAAAATGACGTTGACAAGTGTTGTTCCGTTGAGGAAAACTTCCGAAAGCCTTGTGACGTTGACACTTAAGAGTGTCAATATTACAGGGAATAGTGGCTTGCCATTGTCGCTCAATCTTGGGGATGTTGCCATTAATGGCACTGGGCGTGGGCGTTCCTTTAAAATTATGACCCTTAGAGCTGACAAAGGAGATTTGCAAATCAATGGGAACGGGTCTCTCCTGTTGGGCCGGGATCTGGCTTCAACGCAGGTCAATATGAAAATAGAAATGCGTCCAGAAGCTCAAATTGATCCCATGCTTGTTGACTTGCTAGCGCTGAGTTCACGTCAAGCACCCAATGGCAGTTATGAATTAAAACTCTCTGGGCCTTTATCAGAGTTATTATTCAGGGAGCCTTAAAGAATAGCTTTTATTTTCTCAGAACATATCAGAAGTATTCAGATTTTTAAAACGGGGGTATAGCTAAAAACCTCGATCTAATCTTCCCGCACTTAAAAAAAGTGCCACTGCAAATACAGCGGCACTTTTTTCATACAAACAATCCTGTTTCACTTCCGACTCAACTATCTCTGCACCGAAGATGAAGTATACCCAGAGATCCCCGAGGAACCACCGATACTAACCCGTTGGAAATCAGGATAGGCTTCCATACCGATCTCAGAGGAATCACAACCGAGCATTTCGTCTTCTTCACTCACCCGGATACCAATCGTGTATTTAAGAGCCAACCAGGCAATTGAGCTGGTGATAATCACGAAGGCGGCGGTTGCAAGAACACCTATCAGCTGAGTAAAGAAGCTGGCTTCCGAATCGGTGATCGGAACTGCGAGGGTGCCCCAGATGCCACAGACCAGGTGAACTGACAGAGCACCAACAACATCATCAATTTTAAGTTTATCGAAAAATGGAACAGCAAGAACAACCAGGATACCACCGACACCACCAATCAAAACGGCTGCACCTAAGGAGGGAGCTGCTGGTCCTGCGGTAATGGACACGAGTCCAGCCAAGGCACCATTTAAGGCCATGGTGACATCAACTTTTTTGTACATGATCTGCACCATGATCATGGCGGCAATCATTCCACCACAGGCTGCCATGTTGGTATTAACCATGACATTGGACATTTCAATTGCGGATGCGGCATCACCCAGAGCGAGAACAGAACCGCCGTTAAATCCATACCACCCCATCCAGAGGATGAAGGTTCCCAATGTTGCCATGGGAATATTGGAACCAGGGATAGGATTAACCCGACCACCTTTGCCATACTTCCCTTTTCGTGCACCAAGGATAATGGCACCAGTCAAAGCAGCCCAACCGCCGACAGAATGAACGATCGTGGAACCGGCATAATCAGAGAAACCCATTTCGGATAACCAACCCCCACCCCAGCCCCAGGAACCTTGGATGGGATAGATAAAGCCGGTCAAGATGACGCAGAAGGCCAGAAACCCCCAGAGCTTGACCCGTTCTGCAACACACCCTGAAACAACCGAACAGGCGGCCCCACAGAAGACCATCTGGAAGAACCAGTCAGAAGCGCCGGAATAGCCACCGGAGTAATCACCAGCGAGGGCTGCGGTATCATCGGCACTCCAAAAGCCGAAGCTGCCCATAAATCCACCGTCAACATTGGCATACATCAAATTATAACCAACGATATAGAACAGAATACCGGCAATTCCGAACAGGGAGATATTTTTCAGACAAATGGTGGCGACATTCTTGGAACGAACCAGGCCAGCTTCGAGCATGGCAAAACCGGCAGCCATCCACATGACCAATATTCCCATCAAGAGGAAGGAAAAGGTATTGAGGATGTAAGTCATCTCAGAGACCGGGGCATCTTCGGCCAAAACCAGGGTGGGCAACAATAGCAACCCGGTGAGTAGGACAGCAATGAGTTTTTTCATCTTTTGTTCTCCTTTTATATTGAACGTCTGAATTAAACGCTTATCTATCGGTTAAAGGGAATCGTCGCCTGTCTCTCCGGTACGAATCCGAATCGACTGCTCTATAGCACTGACAAAGATTTTGCCATCACCAATCCGACCGGTGCTGCCTTCGCGCTGAACAGCAGCAACGACAGCTTCGACTTGATCGTCGGCGAGTACCAGTTCAATTTTAATTTTTGGAATAAAATCAATCTGATATTCAGCGCCCCGATAAAGCTCCGTATGCCCCTTCTGGCGACCAAACCCCCGCACTTCACTGACAGTCATCCCGTTGATGCCCAGATCGCAGATTGCGGCTTTAACATCGTCCAACTTGAAGGGCTTGATAATGCATTCGACCTTTTTCATTCTGAGGTTCTCCTTTTAAAAACCATCCACAGCTTCCGATCCTGGTATCGACAGTTGCTATAGCAGCCACCATGCCAAAACCATAACTACACGTATTAAATGGATATTCTTATTAACAACAGGGATTACTGCTCTTTTTTTAGGCATAAAATATCCGCCTGCTCACTCAATAAGCAGCGGAAAATTATTTTCAAAAATGCATTCCTCATTGTTGACACTCGTTTCAAACAAGTGTTTAAATAAAGAACCTATTCCACTCATCAATTGAAAGAATCACTATGGCGCAATGCGATACAAAAACCCGTATTCTGGATGGTGCTGAGCAACTGTTCGCCCGCGAAGGCTTTCATAATACTTCACTTAGGGCTCTAACCAATCTAGCTGAAGCAAATCTGGCCTCGGTCAACTATCACTTTGGCTCCAAAGAATCCCTGCTCCAGGCGGTCATTGAACGCCGGCTGCTGCCCTTGAATAAAATCCGACAAGAGAAAATAGGGGAAATTCTTGCCCTTGCAGACAAAGACTCAATCCTCCCCGCTGCGGAAGATCTATT
This sequence comes from Desulfuromusa sp., assembly GCA_033791405.1. Classification (GTDB taxonomy): domain Bacteria; phylum Desulfobacterota; class Desulfuromonadia; order Desulfuromonadales; family Geopsychrobacteraceae; genus Desulfuromusa. Next base: position 521 of record JASJGT010000372.1, on the reverse strand, counting down.
GCGTGCCTTTATTGAACCGACTCTTGAATTCCGCAATTCCAGTTCCGGAGCCCGGGATTTTATTTCCCTGATCGGACGTTCACTGAGTGAACCGGATGAGACAGTTCGTAACTGTTTTCTGGATCTTGTGTTACCAATATTGCAGATATTATTCAAAGCACTGCATCAAGCATTACCGCAACTCCCCCCGGAAATTCTGATGACACGACTACAGTTCATCATGGGGACAATGAGCCATGTCATGAGTATGGGCAGCCATTCTGCATTCAACAACCCGGAGCTGTCTCTGCCGCTGGGTCACAACACTCTGGTTGAACAATTAATGAAATTTGTTCTCTCCGGACTGGAGGCACCAGAATGAAACTACTATTGCTTTCCCTGCTACTACTCAGTGCCTGCAATCCGCTCCGACCGGAGCAGCTTAAGCTGCCCGAGGCCCCCGAAGGTTATGCAACTGAACAAACTGCACCGGTGGTTCAATTGTCGGAACACTGGTGGACTGATTTCCACGATCCACAGCT
>JASJGT010000371.1:0-4793 GCA_033791405.1 Desulfuromusa sp. | reverse complement strand
TAAGAAGCGAGGCAGTTTTTTGCGGGAGAGCAGCTGGTTCAGATTCGCCACGCGCTGGGCCACTCATACAGCGGCTAGGACAGGCTGGGAAATAGACGACCTGTAACGGATTATCCGGATTAATCACCTCCGGCTTTATTTTTGGTACACCGGAGGGCATCTCATGATTCCACAGGGGGAGTTTGTTGGCCGACAGACTGCGTGCTGTGGCCGAGGCTTTCTCCATAAAATTAGTTCCTGCCACTTTGTGAACTTTGTCGACTGTTTTCAAGGTTGTGTTGATGGTTCCTGCGACCCCTTTGAAATTTCTGGCGACCCAACTGGCGACCATCTTAGCCAGCTCTCCATTACTTTCCTCTCTCAGGGCTTTGACCATCTTCCCCGTATCGATTCCGACCGGACATTTGGTGCCACAGAGACCGTCCGCAGCACATGTTTCTGTTCCGGGATATTGATATGCTTTCAGCAGGGTTTTAACGTCACCTGAAGCAGCATTTGCCGCTATCTGCCTGCTGATTTCCCGGCGGCCGACAATGCGCTGGCGTGGGGTGAACGAAAGGTTACGTGATGGACAGACCGGTTCGCAGAACCCGCATTCGATACATTTATCAACCAGTTCATGCGTAGCAGGTAATGGTTTGAGGTTTTTGATGTGGGCTTCTGCATCCTCGTTGATAATCACCCCCGGGTTGAGAATGCCATCCGGATCAAAAAGCTGCTTGATCTCTTTCATCAATTGATAGGCTGCGGTACCCCATTCCTTTTCAACAAAAGGGGCCATGTTCCGTCCGGTGCCATGTTCTGCTTTCAGCGAACCATCATAGGTGTCGACGACCAAGGAGACAACATCATCCATGAACTTGCGGTAGCGGATGACCTCCTCTTCTATTGAGAAATCCTGGGTAAACACAAAGTGCAGGTTGCCTTCCAGAGCATGACCAAAGATGATCGCTTCATCGTAATGGTACTTTTTGAACAGCTCCTGAAGATCAAGCGCAGCTGAAGCGAGGTGCTGGTGGGGGAATGCGACATCTTCAATAATGACGGTTGTCCCCGTTTCCCGTACTGCGCCGACAGCAGGGAAGAGGCCTTTGCGGATGTTCCAGTACACATTGTATTCAGCAGGTTTGTCGGTGAACTCAACCGGCCTGACGGTCTTGATTGTTTGTAGCGCCGTGCAGATTTGCTGAATCTGTTCCTTGAGCTTCCTGTCACTGGTCGCCCGCGTTTCAACCAGCAAGGCGGTCACTGTTGCCCCGAAATCCTTTAAAAAATCGGGCATACCCGGTTCATTTTCAATCGAAGCCAGTCCGGCCCTGTCCATCAATTCTGCGGCGGCCACTGGGAGGCCATTCCGCAAGATCGGGACGGCACTGCAGGAAGTAGGAACGTCCGGGAAGAAGATCAATGCGCTGGCTTTATGTTTATGTTCGATGACTGTTTTGTACACAACTTCTGAAATGAACCCAAGGGTTCCTTCCGAGCCGACCATAAGCTGTTGCATGATGTCAAAAGGATCATTGAAATCGACCAGGGCATTCAGACTGTAGCCGGTGGTGTTTTTGATTTTGAACTTGTAACGAATCCGTTCACTCAAATCGGTATCAGCCAGGATTTGGTTGCGTAGATCGCTAAGTCCTTGAAGGATATGACCATGCGTGCGTTTAAATTGAGCGCGACTTTTATTGTCAGCGGTATCGACGACTGTTCCTTCCGCCAGGATAATCCTCAAGCTGTCCAAGGTTTGATAACTGTTTTCAGCTACTCCACAACACATGCCGCTCGCGTTGTTGGCCAGAATCCCACCGATTTTAGCGCTATCGATAGACGCTGGATCGGGTCCAATTTTTTTGCCAAATTCAGCAAGAAAGCGATTGGCCTGACTACCGATAATGCCAGGTTGCAATAGAATTTTTCTGGCATTGTCAAAAATCTTGTAATCCTGCCAACCTCTGCCCAAGCGAACCAGGATGCTGTCACTGATGGCCTGCCCTGACAGGCTGGTTCCTGCGGCACGGAAAGTGACAGGTAAGCAGCGTTTATGGGCTTCAATCAGAATTGCTTGAACCTCCTCCTCATTTTCAACAATGATGACAATCTTGGGTATCAGCCGATAGAAGCTGGCATCTGTTCCGTAGGCGACGGTGAGTAAGGGATCAGTGATCATGCATTTTTCAGGAATGACAACTGAGACCTTTTTATAAAAATCCTGGTAAGCCGGAGGTAACATCAAATCCTCTCCTGTCTTTTTAGAGTTTTCCTGCAGTTGTTCTTGATGTTACTAAAATACAACCATTTTAGTAATGATTATTGTTGAAAAATGACAGAGAAAACTGCAATTGTTCATGCTCCATTAAATAAAATTGCTGGTGTGACCATGGACACGGGTTTGCTTTTTCTGACCATATCCGACTATTCAGTCGGGGCTCTTACTAAATATCTAGGGTGAAAATTCGCAAAACGGAATAGTTCTCGGGTTTATCAACGGCTCCACAGGTGATAGCTCAGGTGCCTTGTTTGCAAATTATGCTGAGAGCTATGAGGGAGCACAACTCGCATGGATTGCAATGGGCAGCATTTAACAGAGATATTCTATTCAGTCGAAAAAATTGCAACCCGGCTTTGTGTTATGCCGCCTAAACCATCATCAGCAATCACTTTCCAGTAGTAGGTAGTCTGTGCTGACAGCTGCACTGTATGACTGCGGAGGTTTAGATCAACTTCACTATTTTCTTCGCTGCCACCGCCACAGGATACAATGAGCGACAGAAGTAAAACCGCCAGTAGACATCCTGTGAGGGATTTTGTTCTTTTGCTGCACAGCAATAGACCCAAAAGCAGTAAGAGCCCGCCGGCTTGGGCATAGATGACCTGCTGTGTCTCGCTGAAAAAAGAGATCAGGATCGGCGTCGTTCCGGTAAAACTTTCATGCTCGGAAATATAAAGATTATTTGTGATCGCATCTCCGTCCACATCTGGCAGTTGACGCCAGCTGAAGGTAACAGCCGAACTGACGACTGTCCCCTGTGCCGGTGAAATCAAGGTCGGTACGGGAGGGACTGCGTTGGAAATTGGAATAACGGGTTGTTCTGACAGCCAATCATACGCCCCCAGAACGTCTACCAATCCGTATCCATAATCATTGTCCGGTCCGCTGCTACTGAGGTCCTGTGCCGCGACAAGAGTGGCATATTCAATTTCTGCTGGCGAGGCTTGCGGAAAAGCACCCCTTAGCAAAGCCAGTACCCCGGCAACATGTGAAGTGGCAAAAGAGGTTCCGGACAAGTAGATGTAGCCGCCGGGCATATCCGTTGTGCGGACAAAAAAGCCAGGCGCTACAAGCTCAGGGTAGATTGTGCCATCACAACTGGAGGGTCCGCGACTGCTGAAATCGGACACTTCCGTCGAGGAAAAATGCGTTCCGACCGAACCGATAGCTAATGATTCCGGATAGTTTGCAGGACTGCTGTCTGAAAAGCTGCCCAATTCACCATCGTTGCCGCCCGAAAAAACAACAAAGATACCGGCAGCTTTGAGCGCCTGTACCGCGGGGCGTATCACCTCAACGCAAACACCAAAGGGTTCAAATCCCCAGGAGTTGTTAACCACATCCGGTGCGTCATCCGTTGCCGGATTGTCGTCCGGGTCGAGTAGCCACTGAAAAGCTAGAAGAATATCACTTGAGAAGGCGATATCATCATGGTTAAAAACTTTTGCTGCGATCCACTTTGCTTGAGGAGCGACTCCGATAGCTGTTCCGCCGGCGTTGCCACCAACAAGGATTCCAGCAACCCCGGTTCCATGGGCAACCTCTTCATCGCTAAGAAAATCGCATGGAAGAGTTTCGGAAAGGTCGCAGCTGGTGCAATTTTCTGGATTGGCAGCACAGCCTGCAGCGACGGGGTTGTACCAGCTGTTGCTGCCACCGCGCCAGGAAAAGTTTAAGTCGGGATGCAGGTAATCAACGCCGGAATCGACAATCGCAACCACCGTGTCCTGACCTTCAAAACCCATGTCCCAGAGCTGCGGTGCGTTGATGAGTTGCAGATTATCCTCAATGCCATTGGTCGCAGCCGGGACAACAACTGGCATAGTCACTACAGAATCAGTTGTGATATTGGCAACTTCTGGCATGTTTGCCAAGATTCGAAGATTATCGTTGCTAACTTCGGCGGCTATGCTGTTGTTAATCCAGAGAGATTTTCTAACCTCTTCTCCTTGACTCCGCAAAAAAAGTGTCATCTGCTCTTGAGATCGGCGCGACTGCTCTTTTAAAGAATTGATCAGTGCGTAACGATGGTTCCTTTTTTCCGCTTTGTTCTTTGTTCTGCCAGACTCTCCTAGCTCCTTAAAAGGTTCTATATTCGGACGATCTGATAATTCGATGATAACGGCGATTTTCTGGTCAGGTGGTGCTGACTCCATCATTGACTGTAGATCAGGCGAGAGGGTTTGGGAATGGGCAGTGTGGCCACAGATAAACAGATAGAACATCAACACAATAAGTATTCGCATCGGCCTGACCTTTAGTCATGGGGAGAGTTAAATACAGCTCTCAATAGCCATCTTATCACTGTTGTTGATTCGAGACATCATCTGGCGTAATTTTTACGCCAGTAAACACGATGAAACCTTTGTCAGGTCAAGTTTCAATTTGAAGATATTCTTGGGTGAAATTTGGTTTGATACTGTGCACTATACATTTTAATATATTTGATCTGCCGGAAGGTTCAGTTAGAGAATTGGTATTAACCAGCTTAACCACGCAAGCCTTCTCGATGTTCCGCTATCAC
>JASJGT010000370.1:0-3541 GCA_033791405.1 Desulfuromusa sp. | reverse complement strand
TGAAATGGCTGATAAAACAACCTTCCATGGTTACGGTCCTGAGCAGGGGTATGATTGGCTATCGCAGATTATCATTGATAAAGCGTATAAACCACTTGGTGTCGATTTGAAAACATCAGAAGTATTTATCTCCGATGGATCCAAATGTGACAGCAGTAATATTCTTGATATTTTTGATCTGAGTAACAAGGTTGCTATCGGTGATCCCGTCTACCCGGTTTATAACGACACCAACGTTATGGTTGGCCGAAGCGGTCAAATGAATGAAAAGGGTTATTATGAGGGATTGGTTTACATGCCGTGTACTGAGGAAAATGGTTTTAATCCTGATTTCCCAAGCGAAAAAGTTGACCTGATCTATCTCTGCTATCCCAATAACCCAACTGGAACTGTTGCTACCAAAAAGCAACTGAAAGCCTGGGTTGATTATGCGATTGAAAATGATGCCGTGATTCTGTTTGATGCTGCCTACGAAGCATTTATAATGGAAGCAGATATTCCTCACTCCATCTACGAGATTGAGGGGGCCAAACAATGTGCTATCGAATTCCGGTCTTTCTCTAAAACAGCTGGTTTTACCGGAGTGCGTTGCGGACTGACGGTCGTTCCGGAAGAATTGATGGGGACAACCGCCAGCGGTGAGAAATACAGTTTCAACAAACTCTGGAACCGGCGGCAAAGTACCAAGTTTAATGGTGTCTCCTATCCGGTTCAGAAAGCCGCAGCGGCGGTATACAGTGATGACGGTTGGGTACAGATAAAAGAGATCATTGATTTTTACATGGAGAATGCTCGCATCATCCGCGAGGGTTTGACTGCAGCCGGCATCCAATGCTTCGGTGGCGTCAATGCTCCCTATATCTGGTTGAAAACACCAGAAGGGATGAGTAGCTGGGATTTCTTTGATAAACTCCTCAACGAATGTTTTGTGGTCGGGACTCCCGGCAGCGGTTTCGGCCCCAGTGGTGAAGGGTATTTCCGGCTTTCGGCTTTCGGCGAGCGGGAAAACGTTGAAACAGCAGTACAACGAATCAAGGAAAAATGGGGCAAGTAATTAAACCTCCATATTAAATTGTCATAAGGGCGTCCACTGCGACGCCCTTTTTGCGGACTTATTCATTGTCACGGCAATATCAGTTTTGTCTCCCTGAAACAGCCTTAAACCAATTAAGACCCTGCATATATTATGAAAGAGAGAATGACCATGATGACCCTTAAACCCGAAGTTGTCGCTCAGATTGAACGGGTACTTAGTTCCGTCGAAATGTTGCTACCAAAGGCAGTCAATCCAATCGACTGGTCGACTTGCCACGCTGCTAATTGGCGACGTCACTCCTTCTCTGGATACCTCGAACCAGTCAAAGTAACCGATACCACTCAGCTGGATGAGTTACTTGGAGTCGACGAACAAAAGACCATCATGATCAATAATACCCGACAGTTTTTACAAGGTTTGCCGGCCAATAATGCCCTTCTCTGGGGCTCGCGTGGAACTGGAAAATCGTCAATTGTCAAAGCACTACTCAACAAATATGGACCCCAGGGGCTGCGTATTATCCAGGTAGAGAAGGAAGATCTGATCTATATTCCAGAGATCTTTGCTGCGATAGAGGATCAGCCATATCGTTTTATCATGCTCTGTGATGACCTCACCTTTGAGGTTGGAGAACTGACCTATAAGATGCTCAAAAGTGCACTTGATGGTTCGGTCTATTCAGCCCCAGAGAATGTACTGATCTACGTCACCTCTAACCGCCGATATCTGCTCCCCGAGTATGAGAGTGATCACATCGGTGGGAAATTCGTAAAGGGGGAATTACAGCAAAGTGAAATTCAGGAGGAAAAAAGCTCTTTTTCTGATCGCTTTGGCCTCTGGGTTCCCTTCCACGTTTTTTCTCAAGAACGCTACCATGAAGCTGTCAGACTCTGCATTAATCGTTGGAGCAAACAACTCGGCCAAGAAATTCCCTGGAGTGATGAACTGGAGCGAACTGCGATCAAATGGGCTAATGAAAAAACCAAACGCTGTGGTCGAACAGCTTATCAATTTTCGAAAAAATGGGTTGGAAAGTACCTGTTAAAGTAATTATTTTGTGATTTGACAAAAAAATGGGCTGACATCAGAGGAGAGTACTCTCATTGCCAGCCCAAAATTGAAGGACTTGAACGTTATTTACGATCACCAAAATTCCACTGCCACACAGAACTAGTTGGTCGAGCGTTCAAGATAAATAAGATTGCAGGAGGTAATTCTTTATAATTTAGGATCCCGTGCATTTTTCTTTTAATGAGTAAAAATCACCTACTATCTCACCTAACGTGATAGAGGCCATTCGGTTGACAAAAAATATTCTTTTGTGCAGCGGATCCCACCTCCACTATAAAATATAGGTGTAAGAAATCCTCTCAAATAACTTCTGAGGATTCAGAAACTAAAAAAGGACTGGTCGTAAAGATCAGTCCTTTTTAGTTGAGTCATTTTTCAAATCGGTTGTTACTGCTTCTTTTTCACTCTGAAACCAGATTTTTCTAGAGCTGAAGCGAGGTCGGTCTTTGTGTTATAAAGTTTCTTTTTTTCTGGTCTTGGGGGTTGTTTCGGCATCTGGTTCGTACCATTCCCCGGCTTTTCCTCATCACTGCGCATGCTTAAACCGATCCGTTTACGCTGTAAATCAATCTCCAGGACCCGAACCCATACCGGCTGCCCAACTTTGACCACGTCATTGGGGTCTTTGACATATTTATCAGCGAGTTGACTGATATGTACCAACCCGTCCTGATGAACACCAATATCGATAAAGGCACCAAAGGCAGCAACATTGGTCACCACACCGTTTAATCTCATCCCCTGTTTCAGATCCTTGATCTCCATTACATCATCACGGAAGCTAGTTGAGGTAAAGGTTTCCCGCGGATCACGCCCTGGTTTCTTTAGTTCGCTGATAATGTCGCGTAGGGTTGGCAGACCAACGTCATCTGTCAGATAACGGTTGAGGTCAATTGAATCTAACAGGACCGTTTCAGCAACCAGTTTCTGCAAACCAACACCAACATCTGTAGCCATTTGCTCTACCAGCTTGTAACGTTCCGGGTGAACGGCGGTATTATCCAGTGGTTGCTCGGCATTGCGGATGCGTAAAAATCCTGCTGCTTGCTCAAAAGCCTTCTGCCCAAAACGGGGAACCTTGAGTAACTGTTTCCGCTGTGTGAATATTCCGTTTTGATTCCGATAGTCAACAATCGACTTCGCCAGCGATTCACTAATCCCCGAAACAAAGCTGAGCAACGCCCAACTGGCGGTATTCAAATCAACTCCAACGTAGTTAACACACGACTCCACCACCTCACCCAGTGCTTTCTTCAAAGCTGTCTGACTGACATCATGCTGATACTGACCTACTCCGATACTTTTAGGATCGACCTTGACCAGCTCGGCCAAGGGATCTTGCAGCCGACGGGCAATGGAGATTGCACCACGTACCGTCAAATCAAGATCAGGAAATTCTTCACGGGCAATATCAGAAGCGGAATAAACACTGGC
>JASJGT010000369.1:0-4023 GCA_033791405.1 Desulfuromusa sp. | reverse complement strand
GGATCAAGTTGTTACCGGCCTCGGTTTTGGTAAGTACACCACACAGGTTCCAGGTAGCTTGCTCAACATGTTTGTCTATACCGTGTCCCTGATGATTGGTACTGCTGGTCTTCCTCACGTCATCATGCGTTTCTTCACCGTTGCTACGGTTAAGGATGCTCGTTACTCCGCAGGTTGGGCACTGATCTTTATCGCCCTCCTCTACACCACCGCTCCTGCTGTTGCTGCCATGGCACGTTTGAACCTGCATGCAACCGTTAATACAGCAGTTATGGAAACAGGTGGCGACTTGTTCGCGGCTGATAAAAGTATCATTTATGATGAGCGACCCGACTGGATGAAGCGTTGGGAAGTTACTGGTTTGCTGAAGTTTAAAGACTTAAATGGTGATGGCCGGATTCAGTACTACAACGCCAAATCCAAAGATGCAGATTTCCAGGCTAAAGTTGCAGCTGCCGGTTGGAAAGGTAGCGAGCTGAGTGTTAACCGCGATATCATGGTTCTGGCAAATCCAGAGATTGCTCTGCTGCCAAACTGGGTCATTGCTCTGGTTGCTGCTGGTGGTCTGGCTGCTGCATTGTCAACTGCAGCTGGTCTGCTCCTGGCAATTTCATCTGCAATCTCTCATGACTTGTTCAAGAATATCTGGTTCAGAGATATGACTGAGAGCCAAGAACTGCTGGCTGGTAAGATTGCCATGGCATGTTCAATCGTTGTCGCTGGCTATCTGGGTCTTAATCCTCCAGGTTTTGCCGCTGGTACCGTGGCTATCGCCTTCGGTCTGGCTGCCAGTTCAATCTTCCCATGCTTGATGATGGGTATCTTCAGTAAAACCATGAACAAGCAAGGTGCCATTGCCGGTATGCTCTCTGGTCTCGGCATCACTATGCTCTATGTTTTTGCCCACAAAGGTATCTTCTTCATCAAGGGAACTGAGTTCCTGGGTCTGTTTGGCGGAAAATCAAGTTTCTTCTTCGGTATTTCACCAAATGCATTCGGTGCTATCGGTGCGCTTGTCAACTTTGCCGTCGCTTTTGCAGTCAAAAACATGACTCCACCAGTTCCACAAGAAATTGCTCAAATGGTTGAAGATATTCGTGTACCACGTGGTTCCAAGGCTGTTGACGGAGCCCACTAAAGAATCATTAGTTTAATGCGATCGGTGCATTACGCCTGATCATTTTGCCCCGCCAGTCCTGCTGGCGGGGCTTTTTTAACAAGCTTGTTTTTTTAAAGTACAAAATAATCTTGATTGACTCGACGGCATCGGGTACAAGAGTCACTCAATTTAGATAGCTTTACTAAGGAGCTTTAGATGGTTTTTGATATTGGAGTTATTCTGACCTGGGTTTTGTTTCTGGCTCTGTTTCCGATGGCTTTTTTCTGGCTGCGGCGCACCTGGCGAATTCTTATCAAAAAGAACTATGCTGACGTTGCCACTAAACGTGGCTTACCACCAAAAAATCCAAAAAAATGGGCTCCCTTTGTCGGCCTGCTCAATCTTGTTTGCGGCGGTATTATTGTTTGGATTATTATTGGTGTCCCGTTCTGGATTTTCACTGGTATTCTTATCGGCCCTTTCCAGAGCTATGAAACCTGGAGTGCTATAGCAGGAATGACTATCTGGGGGAAAATTATTGCCGATCTCATTATCCGTTTTCAGGCTCATCCAATTCAATTTGGGAAAAAGAAAGACCCAGCCACAGATTAGTTTTTTAGTCAAAGCCACCCCTTCCATTCTTCACCATAACTGTGATATTCTTCTCTAAATCTACGTAAGGCTTCCAAGTGGAGGCCTTTTTTGTTCTGTAGAGATCTTCAGATCGTGAAATAGGAATATCAATATGGGTTTGATCAAAACTTTACGCGAAACAGAACCGTTTAATCAGCTGCCAGAAGAAATTTTCACTGAGCTTAACCAATCAGCTGAAATTAAAAAATTTCCAGCACAAACACTGATCTTTAATCAACAAGCTCAGCCAACGGGGTATCTCTATGTGATCAAGTCCGGGCTGGTAGAAATTGTTGTTCAACCCCCCGGTGGCGTAGAGATGATTGTCGATTATCGAAAAGAGGGGGCTTTTTTTGGTGGAACGCCCGTCTTCACCAGTCAAGGGTATTCAGCTGGGGCACGGACGGTTAAAGAGACCGAATGCTATCAGATCCCGGAACCACTCCTGACTAAAATAGCCACGAATTACCCACACATTACCGATTTCTTCAATCAGGCAATTTATTCCCGCGTCCGTAGCCTTTACTCAGACATGGTCAGTGAGCACGCCCAGAATGCACTGACACAAGTGGAAGCCTATCCTTTTAAAAAGCGGCTTTCAGAAATCATGTCAACACCAGTGACAACCTGTACCCCAGAGACCTCTATCCAGGATATTGCCCGTAAAATGATTCAGCAAAGTATCGGTGCCATCCTGGTTTGTGACAAAAATAACCAGTTGGTCGGTATCGTTACTGAAAGGGATTTAGTCGCAAAAGTTCTCGCCAGAGAAACGTCAGATGGTCACACAGCAAACGCCGGTGAAGTGATGAGTCTGCAACCCTACACGATGGCTCCAGACACCTTCATGTATGAAGCGACCACCTTCATGATGGGGCACAAGATAAGACACCTGCCAATACTCGATCAGGGTGAAATTGTTGGAATTGTTTCGTTCCGGGACTTAATGAAATACCGTAGTCAAAAGTCGATGTTATTAATCGGCAATGTCAACAAAGCTCGCACAGTTGAAGACCTCATTTTTGCCCGTGAGGAGATTGTCAAAGTTGCTAGAGCTCTTTTGAGTGAAAGTCGTTCACATATTGAAACTATGGAGATTATTTCCTATATCCATCACCGGATTATTCAGCGCTGTTATAAAATTGTTCTGGATGAAATGAAACGTCAGGGCAATAAACAACCGGATATCAAGGTTTGTTTTATTATTATGGGAAGCGGTGGGCGCAAAGAAATGTTGCTTGGCCCGGATCAGGATAACGGTTTTATTTATGAAGATTTCTCGGATGACAAAATTGCTGAAGTTGATGCCTTCTTTATCCCCTTTGCCGAAAGACTTGTTGCAGCACTTGCCCGGATCGGCTATCCCCGCTGTAAAGGGAATGTCATGGTTAACAATCCACTCTGGCGTGGCCGTTTAGGGGAGTGGCAAGAACGGGTATCAGACTGGATCAGAGTTCCGGAAGCCCAAAAAGTACGTTACTCTTCAATTTTCTTGGACTTTATGCCTATCGCTGGTGAAGCTTCATTGTGTCAAGAGCTGAGGAAAATCGTCCATCACGAAATTAAAACCCATCCGATCTTTCTCTACCATATGATGGAACTCGATTTTAAACATAAGGTGCCGCTGAGTTTGATCGGCCGTTTTTCCCTGGAGAGGGATAAAAAACACAAGGGTCAGCTATCTATCAAGCAAGCAGGGAGTATCTTCATTGTTGATTGTGTCAGGATGTTCCTGCTGGAGCAACAAGTGGACGCCACCACAACCACAGAACGAATTGATCAACTGGTCAAACTGAAAGTGTTCAATCCGGAAACCGCTGAACATATCAAAGCAGCTTTCGAAGCGTTTACCTTCTTGCGTCTGCGCAATGAGATTTCATTGATTGACCAGGGGAAATTCCCGTCCCATTATCTGGATCCCTATACCTTAACGAAAAAGGAACAGGACATTCTCAAAGAAGCCTACCGGGTTGCCAGTAAACTTCAGGATTCAACCAAGAGACATTTTTCAAAAATCGTTGGCTGAGACAATTGCGATCGACATCCACCTCTGAACGCCTCACCTCAAAATGGCAGATCAGCAATTAATTGATTGCGAAAAATACTGTTTCGATTAAAATAGGGACGATAATTAAAACGCTGTTCTGAATGAAAAACTCTCGGGTGAACCCTCTATGACTAGAAAAGATGAATTACATGCTTACTGGAAGCAGAACCTTAGGTATATCGCCATTCTGCTGTCAATCTGGTTTACCGTTTCCTTTCTGTTTGGAATTGTTTTTGTTGACCAA
>JASJGT010000368.1:0-4094 GCA_033791405.1 Desulfuromusa sp. | reverse complement strand
CCTTTCAACTTTGTTGTTTTTTCCGAAACAAGATTTTCTCGAGTTGTTACATCAACACTCACAGCTGTCAATCAATATGATTGCCGGATTATCCCGGTTTTTACGCCAATTTACAGTGCAGATTGAAGATATGACTTTTCGTGATGTCCCAGCACGTTTAGCACGTTATTTACTGACTTTTTTTGACTCTGCACCAGTATCAATTTCATTGCCGGTCTCTAAGACACAATTGGCCTCCAATCTTGGTACGACCAGTGAAACCCTATCGCGAACCTTTCGTAAACTTTCTGATGATGAAATCATCTCTGTCCAGGGTAAAAAAATTGATATCCTCGATGCCGACCGATTGTGTGATTTGGCGGAAAGTTATAAGGAGATCTGAAATAATTACCCTTTCAACCAACCTTCAATGCTTGTCTTTGACTAAAAAGGAGAAAAAAGATTTAAAAATACTGGCTCTTTTTACTTCTGTTTATTGTCGAGATCATCATTCTTCAGAGCGAAAATATCTTTCTGATGTGCCAACTCAGCTTGTTTCTCTTGAATGCTATGCTTGTTGCCCTTTATGCCAGGAATTTCTTATTTATGCAATCGAGCGTCGCTTAAACTGCCCCCTCGAAAATAAGCCGATCTGCAAACATTGTCAGGTTCATTGTTATCGACCTGGTCATCGTGAAAAAGTCCGGGAAATTATGCGCTACTCGGGTAAAACTTTAATCAAAAAGGGGCGTCTTGATCTCCTCTGGCATTATTTGTTTTAAGGCCACCTAAATTTTAACCAGGCAGAGTGTGATCGTTCATTCTGGTTTGAACGGCAGATAAACTGTTTTGTCTTGAGGATCGTTATGATTTCTGCTAGTTTAGACTAATAAGTATCCTATTATTATAATTTTGGTATCTCTGTGAATAAAATATTTTGATTCATCTTCAGAGTTATCGTAACGGACAAGGGAGCCAGCCAATGCGTATTCTTGTTGTAGAAGATGAAAAAAAGGTATCAACATTCATACAGCGTGGGCTTGAAGAAGAAGGTTTTTCTGTTGATACTGCTTTTGACGGCGAAGAGGGGGTTAGAAAAGCAGAGGTAGAAACCTTTGATTTAATCTTAATGGATGTCATGTTGCCCAAAATGGACGGATTGGCAGCAATTAAGTATCTTCGTGAAAAAGATGTTAAGACGCCGGTTCTCTGCTTGACGGCTCGGGATTCTGTTGATGATAAAGTGACTGGCCTTGATATCGGTGCTGATGATTACTTGGCCAAGCCGTTTGCCTTTGTTGAGCTTGTAGCACGTTGTCGGGCATTGATTCGGCGCGGTTCCAATGATCGCGGCGCAGAAATATTTTTTGCCGATCTACGACTTGATCCGGTTGCCCATAAAGTTTGGCGCGCTGGAGAAGAGATTGTTCTGACGACTAAGGAATATGCGTTAATGGAATATTTCATCCGCAACCCAAATCGTGTTTTGACGCGACTTATGATTGCTGAAAATGTCTGGGATTACAATTTCGATTCGTTTACCAATATTATTGATGTCTATGTGAATTATCTGCGTAATAAGATTGATCAGAAATTTGATAAAAAATTGATCCATACTGTACGTGGAGCTGGTTACGCGCTGAAAGACTCCTGATTTCTGCGAGGATGTCTTTCAGCTGGGAGCCTATCGGTTATGTCAGCTTCCCAGTAAGAGATTGTTAAAAGCTTCTGGCCCATCTGATTGAGTCATTTCCTAATGTTCACTGATTTAAGCTTTGCCCTCACGATTACTGCGCCAATTTTTTGTATGCTTGGTTTTGGTATATTATTCAAGCGGATTGGTTGGATTTCCGATGAGTTTGCCAAGGTTGGCTCAGATCTGGTGTTCAGAGTTACCTTACCTTGCTTGTTATTTGTTAAACTGGTTGAAACTGATTTCCGCCATGATTTACCTTATAAACTCGTCATTTATGCTGTCGTTGCCACCGTTATTGCTTTTCTGATTATCGATCGTTTTATTGCTGGCTTCCTTGAAAATAATTTTGATCGGGGAGCTTTTGTCCAAGGGGCATTTCGGAGCAATATGGGGATCATCGGACTAGCTTTTTGTATCAGTGCCTTCGGTGACAAGATCATTGCTGCTGCATCAATATATTTGGCTGTATTGACAACCCTGTTTAATATTCTTGCTGTGATTACGTTAACGCGTCATCAGAATATTTCCACCGACAAGGGAACTTATTTAAAAATATTTTCCAGTATTGCAAAAAATCCGCTGATAATTTCAATTGTAGTTGGCGTTATTATTTCATTGAGTGGTTATCAAGTCCCTGAGTTTTTTCTGACGACCGGTGGATATTTTGCCCGAATGACGCTGCCTCTGGCTCTCCTCTGTGCTGGTGCGTCAATCCGCCTTCAGGAATTCAACGGTTCAACATCGCTCTACTGGGCATCAGCTGGAAAACTGATATTTGTACCACTGTTTATCACTTTGGGCGGGGTTTTCGTCGGACTACGTGGTGAACACTTGGGGATTCTTTATTTGATGTGTGCTTCTCCAACCGCAGCTGCCAGTTATCCCATGACTCAGGCGATGGGGGGAAACCATCATCTCGCTGCAGCGATCATCGCTTCAACATCTCTGGGATCTATGATCTTTACGACATTTGGTATTTTTCTGCTGCGTAGCTTTCTGCTAATTTGAAAAGATGGTTGTTTTGCTTTTTCCCTATCACCGGAGGGAGAAGGAAAAGCTTTTACCTTTCAAAACGGACAATTCGGATAAAATCCTCTGCCTTCAGGCTGGCACCACCGACGAGCGCTCCATCAATATCATCCTGAGCCATCAATCCATCAACATTGTTGGGTTTGACACTGCCTCCGTATAAAATCCGTGTTCTGTCAGCAACTTCCTGGTTAAATATTTCCCGCACGAGGTCGCGAATAAAAGAGTGGGCTTCCTGTGCTTGCTCGTTGGTTGCGGTTTTACCAGTGCCAATCGCCCAGATCGGCTCATAGGCAATCACGACATCTGTCATTTGCGCCGCTGTAAGGTTGTCCAGTCCACCGTTAACTTGCCGTCTTAGGACATCCAGCATCTGATTGTTTTCCCGCTCCTGCAATGTTTCTCCGATACAAAGGATCGGGCGAAGCTCAGCTTGCAGAATTTTGAGCAGTTTCTGATTGATGAAACTGTCTGTTTCACCCATCAATTGACGTCTTTCAGAATGGCCAATAATTACATAGTTACAACCCACATCTTGAAGCAATATGGGGGAAACTTCGCCGGTAAATGCCCCTGTGGTTTGTGGATAGCAATTTTGTGCTGCAAGCTGAATTGGTGAATTCTTGATGGTCTCAGCAACGGTTGATAACGCAGTAAAAACCGGAGCAATAACAATATCCCGATCATCAATTTCTGCTAAGTTGCTGGCTAACTGGTTCGCCAATTCTTTGGACTCGGCAAGAGTTTGATTCAATTTCCAGTTTCCGGCGATGCATGGTCTTCGCATAGTTTCCTCCTTAAATTACTTATCGGTCAGAGCAACAACCCCAGGTAGATCTTTGCCTTCAAGAAATTCCAGAGAGGCTCCACCGCCAGTAGAAATATGGGTCATTTGATCTTGTAGGTTTGATTTATTGACCGCAGCGACAGAGTCGCCTCCACCAATAATCGACAGACAATCCGATTTTGCCAAAGCCTCAGCAATCGCAAAAGTTCCTTTAGCAAAATTGTCGAATTCAAAAACTCCCATTGGCCCGTTCCATACAACAGTTTTTGCGGAATCGATCTGCTGTTGATACACTTTGATTGTTTCAGGTCCAATATCGAGTCCCATGCCTGTCGCTGGAAAGTGCGCGTTTTGAGCGATAATAAAGGGGCTATCGGCAGCAAAACTCTCAGCAACAAGATGATCTGTCGGTAGGAGAAATTTAATACCCTTTTTTTGAGCTTTATCCAGGAGATCAGTCGCTAGTGCAATTCGGTCATTCTCAACCAGTGACTGACCTATTTCAACCCCTTGGGCCTTAAGGAAAGTGTAGGCCATCCCTCCACCAATAAGAATTGCATCAACTTTGTTGAGTAGGTTTTCAATGACAGTAATTTTATCACT
>JASJGT010000367.1:0-5586 GCA_033791405.1 Desulfuromusa sp. | reverse complement strand
CATTGCCTAAGGACAAATTACACAGTTCCGGGCCATCAAAAATCAGGAAATTGTTTTTTGGCATGAATTTCTGAACATTCTGGATAATTCGCAAAACTAGTTACATTTGAAAAATTCACCATCTTCCCATTCGCGGCGGGTGTCAAGATAGTTGTCGCCTCAGTTACATCATGCAGCTTCTGACCTCAGGTCCTCTTCAGAGGGCCTTTTTCGTTCGGGGTTGAGTCGAACGATCTCAATTGGTGACCAATTGCGGATCTGATTCGCCCAGCGCTCTGGATTTTTATTCCTAGCTTGTTCATAAACGTCCTTACGCGTATTCAGTTTGGCAATGTCCTGACATAATGCCGATCATCCGGTGTCACGAAGCGGATCTCGCTGTGCAGTTGCTCGGTGTTGTACCAGTGAACGAAGGCATCGACCCATTTCTGGGCGTCCTGCTCAGTTTTAAACGGTCTCGAAGGATACTCAGGTCGATACTTCATGGTTCTGAACAGCGATTCGGAATACGGGTTATCGTTGCTAACTCCAGGACGACTGAATGACGGAACAACCCCGAGTCGCTGGAGTGTCGCAAGCATCGTCGATCCTTTCATCGGACTGCCGTTGTCGGAGTGCAGGGTTAAACTGTTCGGATCAACACCGTGCTGATGGAACGCTTCGACAAAGAGCAATGCGCTGTTCTGACCACTCTCTTTGGAGAAAACAGTCGCGGCAATGATCTTGCGGCTCCAGACATCCAGAATCAGGTAGAGATAAAAAAACTGACCTCTGATCGTGGAGCGCAAATAGGTAATATCCCATGACCACACCTGGCACGGGCCGGTTGCCGTTTTTTCTCTCGGGCGGCGGTGTGTTGCCGGTCGACTCCGTTGCCGATGGGTCAGTTGGTTCGTCGCTCGTAAGATCCGGTAAAAGGTTGATTCCGAAGCAATGTACCTGCCTAGATCAGCTAGCCGGGGAACGATCTGTTTGGGAGACAGGTCCCGATACAGCGGCGAATTGGCCACCGATAAAACCTGCTGTTGCTCGGCCGAACTCAGTTTGTTTGCCGGTGCGCTCAAGGGCCCATGCCGTCTATCTTCTCCCCCTGATTGGTGTCGCCATCTTTGCAGAGTGCGAACCGTCAGCCCCAGGACTTGGGCGGCTGGATTCAGTCTGGAACCCTGGGTAACAGTATCGTCGATCAATTCAAGAACCCGTTGCCGCTCTAACTGTCCGTGTCGTCGTCCTCGTCCCCCCAGATTTCCTGGACTTTTTTTTTGAGAACCAGCAAAGCAGCCGTTTCAGCCAGAGCTTTTTCTTTACGTCTGAGGTCCTTTTCCAGTTCCCGGATGCGCTTACTTTCTGAGGCGTTCTTTTTGTTTTTCACCGGAATTGGCTTCAGCCCGACCAACATCTGTTCGCGCCACTGCTGCAAATGGGCTTCATGCAAACCTTTGTTGCGCATAAAAGCGCCCAAATCTGTATCGGTTAAAGACGCGGCTTCAAGCACAGCCGCCAGTTTCTCTTCGGGATTCCAGTCCTGTGGTCTTTTCATCTTGATCGGCCTTGGCGAGTAAATGGGTTCATCATCCGGTTCGACGAACTCAGGTTTTACCGTTGTGGCAGCTTTTACCCATCGGTAAATGGATGCAAGAGAGGCATCGAACTCTTCAGCCAGAACTTCGAGGGGAAGAGCATTAGGGCCGGTTGCCTTCTGAACCACAATGGCTCGGTATGCTTTGTTATACATGTTCCTCCAGACTGCCCCCAATATCTTTTTTTAGAGTTCAGTTAGAGGCGACAACTATCCTGGCACAGGGGGCTGGTTACATGTGAAAAAGCCATCGGAGCATTTCCGGCGGCTTTTCTGTTTCAAAAGGTCTAAGTTTTGAAAACCATCATACCGCTGCTCAACAGGTCACACCCTTATCATCACTTTAAGCTCCCCATTGATCGACAACAAAGTAGGCATATATAATTTCGTGTTTTATTTCCTCATTCATGAGTGGGTGTTTGTAGAGAATAATTAAATAGTTCGGGCTCTTGACCCTGTAGTGTAGTGCAGGGTTTACGCTTGAATTGAGTTGGAGATTAGATTGTTTGATATATTTAAAAAATCAGGCATGAAAGGGTAAAAACAATGGAACAAAATTCTGCAGACATAAAAGAAACGGAACGTGAAAGTGATGCCGAAAGTACGACAGTTAAGGTCGATCTGTCAATTTCCGGAATGAGCTGTTCCAGTTGTGTCGCCAAGGTTGAAAATAAGCTCAAGAAAATGACTGGGGTCGTTCATGCGCAGGTAAATTTTGCTAGCGAGACAGCAACTGTTGAGTTTGTTAGTGAACAGATTAACCGCCAAGACCTTATCCTGGTGATTGAATCGCTGGGGTACAAAGTGACTGATAGTCAGTTGGGTAATCCAGTCGCTGGAGAAAAGATCGCACGGGAATCAGAATTGAAAAAATTGCAGGGAAGATTTCTTCTCGGTCTGTTTCTTATCATTCCTCTGTTCGTTCTGACGCATTGGAATAATCTGGGGCTCGATAACCTTTTCACGCTGTCCAAGCAGGGCAATTTTCAACTGCAGCTCTTTATTCAAACCCCGATCCAGTTCTGGGTCGGGTGGCAATTTTACCGGGGTGCCTGGAATGCGCTGAAAAACAGAACCAGCGATATGAACACGCTGATTGCCACTGGAACCAGTGCTGCATACATCTACAGCGTTCTGGTGACTTTCGCCCCATCTCTCTTTGCTGCGGAAGGGTTAGTTTCGGAGGTCTATTTTGATACCGCCGGAGTGATTATCGTTCTGATTCTGCTTGGTCGGTTACTGGAAGCTCGGGCCAAGGGGCAAACCTCTGAAGCGATCAAGAAACTGATCGGTCTGCAGGCCAAAACGGCACGGGTAATCAGAGCAGGCCGGGAGCTAGAAATACCGATCGAGGATGTGGTGATCGGCGATACGGTTATCGTTCGACCTGGGGAGAAAATCCCAGTCGATGGTGTCATTATTGAGGGAACCTCTGCCGTTGATGAATCGATGGTCACTGGCGAGTCGATCCCAGTTGAAAAACAAGTCGGCGCTGAGGTCATCGGGGTGACGATCAACAAGACCGGCAGTTTTCGTTTTGAGGCGACCAAGATCGGCAAGGATACCATGCTTGCCCAGATCATCCGCATGGTTCAGGAAGCTCAAGGGTCAAAACCCCCAATCGCGAGGATGGCAGATATTATCGCTGCTTACTTTGTCCCTGCGGTCATCCTGATTGCTTTGCTCACATTTGTTGTCTGGCTGACCTTCGGCCCGAATCCGGCCCTGACCTACGCGGTATTGAATTTTGTTGCGGTGATGATTATCGCTTGTCCGTGCGCTCTGGGGTTGGCAACTCCGACTTCGATCATGGTTGGGACAGGTCGAGGCGCAGAATCAGGGATTCTGATCCAGGGTGGCGAAGCTCTTGAGACGACTCACAAGCTGGATACCATTGTGCTCGACAAAACCGGAACGATCACCAAAGGGGAACCTGCCGTGACCGATCTGATGGTTGTTGATGGATTCGACAAAAAAGAACTACTGCGGTTGGCAGCGTCTGCGGAAAAAGGCTCAGAACATCCACTCGGTGAAGCGATCGTTCGCAGGGCTGAAGAGGAGAGTCTTGTTCTTGTCCCCTTGAACGACTTTATCGCTATTCCTGGCAAAGGGATCAAAGCACAAATCGAAGGACGAAACCTGCTGCTGGGAAATCCCCAGTTGCTGCATGATAATAAGATCCCTCTAAAGGGGCTAGAAGCACAAATTTTGAGCTTGGCCAAGGACGGGAAAACCCCGATGTTGGTTGCCGTTGATGGCAAATCTGTGGGCATCATTGCGGTTGCAGATACGGTTAAAGAAAGCTCTGCCAGAGCGATTAAAGCTTTACGTAAACTTGGACTGGAAGTTGTCATGCTCACTGGGGACAATCACACCACAGCAGAAGCTATAGCCAGATTTGTTGGTGTCGACAGAGTTGTGGCTGAGGTATTGCCGGATCAAAAAGCGGCAGAGATCAAGCGACTTCAGGCCGAGGGGAAGAAGGTCGGTATGGTCGGTGATGGCCTCAACGATGCCCCCGCTCTTGTACAGGCAGATGTTGGGATTGCGATCGGTACTGGTACAGATATCGCTATCGAAGCGGCGGATATCACCTTAATCAGCGGTGATCTCACCGGCGTTGTCAATGCCATTGCCCTGAGCAAGGCGACCATCCGCAACATCAAGCAGAACCTCTTTTGGGCCTTTGCTTACAATACCCTGTTGATTCCTGTCGCAGCGGGAGTTCTGTTTCCTCTCTTCGGGATATTACTCAATCCAATGTTCGCCGCCGCTGCAATGGGGCTGTCATCATTGACCGTTGTCGGTAATGCGGTGAGGTTAAGGCGCTTTAAAGCCCCCGTTGGATAGATGATGCAAAGAGTTATATTGTTATGTCACAAGGGATTGACTCTGTAGAACGGGATGGGTCTTGGATGGGGATAAAGAGAAGTAGCTTCTACAAATAGTCTGTCAAAAATCAGAGTGTTACTTATGATCGTGCTATTCCGATAGAGACTGGTCGATTTTCAAAACTAGTAGGATTTGACCTGCCACCCCCACAGTGATCGCAGGTATTAGCTGCCAAAATACGAGAGACAAAGGCCACAGAAAGCAACGATTATTACGTATTTCTTTCAATCTAGAATCAATCTAAGAGACCCCAAACCAACCTAGAGCCAACCTAAACAAAAAAAACCTCCTCCGATTTCTCGAAAGAGGCTTTTCCAGTGGGCTTCCCCAGGGGGATTCGAAACCACTACTGACCAACCATAAAAGTAAGAGGCGGAATGACCCGTCCTCGCCGGATGGGCCATTTTTATATTGCACCCATTCCAGAACAAAATAACCCTCAGCCTGTTCATGCGGGCTGAGGCTTTCTTGTAAATGTAATCCTGCTATATTTTAAGAGTTCATTGTACAAATTCGGCTTATTCAAAATCTAGAGTTCTCTTTTGACAACAAATACTGGAGCACTCTAATGCTTTCGCAAAAGTAGGATCTTATAAACTGTGCAGATGCACAGATAGGAAAAGAGGCTAATCCCCTCGTATTCATTTAGAATGGCTTGTATAAATTGCAGGAATAGTTTTTTTTTGTAGCGTTTTTCACCTTAAGGCACCTGTCATGTTGACAAGCACCCTACATACCACCTGGGTAACGCGTTTTTTTGTGTTGGTCTATCTATTGATCAGCGTCAGTACCGCGAATGCGTCTTTTTGGTGCCAGAAATCGGATGGCTCTTCACACCTGGAGTCGAATCCTGTTGGTGAATGCTGGACCGTCTCCCCCCTTGTGGAAGATGAACTTCTGTGTTGCGGAGAATCATCTCAACCGGGAGTATTCTTGTCTGTTCAGGGGGACGACTGTTTCGATTCCCCTGTATATTCTTCGGTCATCACTCCCTCAAATCGGAATAGTCCACGAAGTAAAATTGCTACAACTGACATTGACTTGTTTAATCTACCATTTGTTCCAACCAACAGTGTAGGGATTGCACGTTTTGCCAACCTTACTCTTACTCCCCA
>JASJGT010000366.1:0-16473 GCA_033791405.1 Desulfuromusa sp. | reverse complement strand
ACCGTGAGGGCAGACGGCCACGCAGTGTCCACTGGCCATGCAGTTGGCTTCATCAGCATGCGCGATTTGGGGGAAACTCTTGTCAACTTCCTGAATTATAATTTGCCTGGGGCACTCGGCAGCACAGATTCCGTCCTGTTTGCACTTGGTTTCGTCGATCGTCAGAATGGCCATTCTTGTCTCCGTGTGTAGTTGTTAAACTCAGCGTTAAGTTGTTCTTACGAGATAGGCTCAATGCCATAAAATGTAATGGTAACCTAAATATCCCTTAAAAACACCAATCCACCAATAGGATATATTTTATCCAATCACTTTCTTCTGAGCAATGCAAAATAGTATAAACACCGATAATCAACTCCTTATCGATTACGAACTGTATGGATTAAATATCCAGATGCGAAGAGCACGAATTTGTGTTCATCCCGCAAAAAGTGGCTGACCGGTTGCGTGAATACGCAATGAAGGTATGCAATGCCTCCAATGATCGCGTATTCCCGATTTCCTATGAAGCAGCCAGGATGATGGTGATCAAATCTGGAAAAATGGTAGGGATCAAACTCCGGCCACACGACCTGCGCCGACATTCAGCCACCTATGCTTCTCGCTCAGGTGTGCCGATCGAGATCGTCAGCAAGGTCATCCTCCGCCATGCGAATCTTTCGACCACTCAAAGGTATCTTGGAACCATCAGTGATGTGGAAGCGATTCGATGGATTGAAAACATCTACGGATAGAAGGAAGGGGTGAAGCCAGTTACCGGTTTCACCCCATTCATTTGGAACGGGTTTTTTCGCTCAAGATACGCGAATGTAATCGCTGTTTTTTGAGGAAAAAGTAAGCCACAATATCTTGTATGAATTGGCTTATTTTACTGAAATAATAAACATAAACGTCTATAGCAGCTATCGCAGGTTTGCAGAATCGTGAAGAATGGTTTTGCTATCTGTTATCCTGTGTCGAGATCTATTTGCAGAAAACGCCTTTGCCGTTATTCCCGGATGGATTGGTTTGTGTGCAGCTTAAAATAAACTTGACTGATCTTTCACAGTTACAAGGCTTTTTAATAATTTATCTTCAAAATTTTCTTCCTTTTCGCGGCTGATGGGATATGACACTCCAAAAGAGGCTTTAACTGTTCCGTCCCCATTCAAGATTAAAACAGCCATCGTTTTCAAGCCTCTTCCGGCAGTCCGAGTTAGACCGTTGCTGGATGCGCGGAGACGACAACAACCGCTGGCTATTTGCTGCCATGGGGTTAACGATCCAAAAGCATCAACTTCAAGCATTCAAGCAAAGTCGATCTACCTGGAATATCAAAGAACTGGTAATGGGATAAACTCCCCGACTCCTGAAATATCTAGGTCCAAATTTTTCTTCTGGACTCCAATAATTTTGCATTCCTTTTCTTTTTGCCGGACAAAAGTATTCCATACACACTGATAAATACAATTACGAGAGTTACAACTTGATAGCTTTTGATAGACTCATGTAAAAATATTATTGCCAAAACAACTGTTACTGCTGGCCATGGCGTTATAATTGAACTTGCTACAGAGACATCAACATGCTTGACAGCATAAAACCAGATTATAAGTTCAAGATAGTAAACAAACCCCATAGCCACCGCATACATTTGAAAACTATGATTCCTCACTAAGTCGGCCACTACATTTAGGTCATTTGTTGATGCTGATATTAAAAAGATCACTATTGCTGAGACTAACACTCTGAAAAAAGTTACTTGAGCTGGTGTGATTGGGGTTTTGTCTAAGACTTCCTTGATTATAACATGTGCCACGCTCCATATGAACGGAACGCTTAAAGCAAAGATAAACCAATATGACAGTCCCTTAATTTGCCAAGTCCCATTAGTACCGAGATGATATAAGCCAACTATTAACAAAAATGTGAATAGTAATTCTGCTTTGCTTTTTTTTCTTTTGAGAAATATCGTTTCCCATAAAATCGCAAAAAGAGGGTAAGCCTGGATAGCAATCGAAGCACTGACAGTTCCTGCCTTTTCCATCGAAAGCACATATAAAAAAGTTGAGACACCAAACATTGCACCAGTTGCAAGTATTATTAAAACAGTTTTTTTCTTTAGCCCACTAGACAAGTTGGCATTAAAAATCCCATGATTCGAAGACTTATATTCAATAAGTAATACTGGTGTTGAGAATATAAGTTGCCAGATAGACAAATAGAGTGCAAAGTTCAACGCACTTATTTCCATAGGCCTACTATTTGAAATAACAGGCATTATCCCTAGGAGCAGTAATGAAACAAATGATAGGGTAACCCCCGCTTTAATATTGCTTTTTACCATGATACCTGTTGACTAATTTTAACATATCATTGATATTCAATTGACATCTCATTTATGTCCAGTATGGGAATGTTATATAGACGTCTTGTTAACATCCTTAATCGGGGAGAAATTAGCCAATTGCATTCAAACATTGAATTTGTTGGTTTACTCTTAGAACAAAAAGAGCAGGACTACAGATACATTGAGATAAGATCCAGTTTAGTCAAATTACAGATACCATCATCCGATGCTGTCAGGTCAAGCAAATCTTGCTTTACACTATCGTCAAGCCGTCTTCGTCTTTTTATATGATATTTGTTTGTCTGAACGAATTCTTGATTCATTCAATCATAATCGATTTTGAGCGTGTAGAGTGGGTCTTCATGTAGCATCCAATATCTATCCTGCAATTTCTGTGTAACTGAGCCGGGTGTGCCGGAACTGATCTCTCGCCCATCAATTTTTGTAACCGGCATGATGCCTCCAGCGGTACTGGTGACAAACACTTCATCGGCAGTACGGACCTCGTCAGTTGAAAGACTGCACTGCATGACTTCGTAACCATACTCGGTCGATATCTCAATCGCAGTCCTGCGCGTGATACCTTCGAGCACGCCATGCGCTGGTGTAGTGATTGTGCTGCCCTTTACCGCGAAAATATTAAAGCCGGGACCTTCGACAAGGTTTCCTCGTGTATCAACGACAACGGTAGTTTCACCTCCGCGATCATAGGCTTCAAACAGGCCCATAACCATGTCGAGCCAGTGATAGTTCTTCACGGTAGGATCAACTGATTCTGGAGGTATTCGTTGTGAATGGCTGACAATGAGGTGCAATCCTTCTTTCTGTTTTTCGGGATTCGCGATCCAGACAAACGGAATTGCGAAGGCATATAAATGATTTGTACATTCGCGTGGATCGCGTGATCCTGGTTTTGGTAATCCTCTTGTGCATATCATTTCGACATAGGCTTCGCGTAGGCCACTCGCTCTGACGCAGTCGATCAGGATGGACTTCAAATCACTGCGGTTGTGTGGAACAGACATTCGCAGTTTTTCCATACCGGACAAGAACCGCTCAATGTGATCATGGAGTCTAAAAAACTTTCCCTTCCAGACATGTGCGACATCGTAGGTCGCATCCGAATGGAGGAACCCCCAGTCAAGGATCGAGATTTTCGCTTTGGCAATGGGTACAAATTGTCCATCGATGTAGGCAGCACCGTTTGAAAAATCCTGCATATTTATCCTCCTTAAATATTCGATACATCGTGTCACAATAAAGAGATATTAAGTATAAGGAGAATGTCAAATGCGCAAGATACCATGGGGCGTTTCCTTAAACTCTCGGTTTAGGGAAGCCGATAGCGCTATTCCCAATACTTTTCGGGTATCGGCAGGATCGATGATGCCATCGTCCCAAATCTCTGAGGTGGAGTGGTACGCACTGCTTTTTTCAATGTAATCTTTTTTAATACCTTCATAAATTTGCGTTACTTCCTCATCAGATATTTTTTTTCCCTGACGTTCCAAAGATTTTATACGTATTTGGGAAAGGGTCTTAGCGGCCTGTTCCATCCCCATGACAGAAATTTGAGAATTTGGCCATGAGAATAAAAACCGTGCATCAAAAGCACGACCACACATGGCATAATTACCTGCACCGAAACTACCATTCGTCATCAAGGTTAGTTTAGGCACATCTAAATTTGATTGAACCATCAACATTTTTGCGCCGTTTTTCGTAATCCCTCCATGCTCGTACTCTTTTCCCACCATGAATCCAGTAATGTTTTGCAGAAATATTATCGGCACACGGTCGCGATTGCATATTTGCATGAATTGAGTGCATTTATTGGCACTATCTGAGAACAGAACGCCATTATTACCAATAATCCCCACTTTCCACCCGTAAAGATAGGCAAATCCGCAAATGGCCGTAGTACCGTATTGGGGCTTAAACTCATGAAAACGGCTGGCATCCACAATCCTTGCGACTACCTCAAGCATATTGAACTGCTTTTTAATGTCATCCGGGATAATGCCATATAGCTCCTGGGGGTCGTAGTAGGGTTCTATTGGCTGACGATATTCAACCTCTGCCTTTTTGGGTCGGGAGAATGTACCAACGATTTCACGCACCAATGCAATACCTTCCTGCTCGTTATCAGCAGCGTAATCTGCTGTCCCGCTGATGGTGCTGTGTACATCAGCACCGCCCAGTTCATCGGCGGACACATCTTCTCCGGTAGCGGCTTTCACAAGGGGCGGTCCTCCCAAAAATACACCGCCAGCGCCGCGCACCATGATGGAATAATCGCACAGGGTAGGTACATAGGCACCGCCAGCGGTGCTGTGGCCAAGCACCAGTGCGACTTGTTTGATTCCTTTAGCGCTCAATATGCATTGATTGCGAAAGAGACGACCAGCCATATGCCTGTCAGCGAAAAGGTCGGATTGAAATGGTAAAAATGCTCCGGCCGCATCTACGAGATGAACCATTGGCAAATGATTCTCGACGGCGATGTCGGTGGTGCGGACCATTTTTTTTACGGTTAGCGGGAACCAAGCCCCTCCTTTAATTGAGCTATCACTGGCCATTACCAATACCTCACGTCCGTTCACGATGCCGATTCCGGACACGAGACCTGCACTGGGGACTTTGCCGTCATAACTCTGGTTTGCCGCTAACGTGGAAAGCTCAAGAAAGGGTGTGCCTTTATCCAGTAGAAGGTCGATACGTTCATGTACCAGCAATTTGTTTTGCTTTCTCAGGCGTTTCACATCCCTATCAGGTCGTTCGTGACGCGCCTTTCGCTGACACTCGTGCAGCGTTGCCATAAGGTGACGATTATGCCGTTCGTAAGATCGGTAGGTTGGTGACAGGGGATCGATGGCGGATTTAATACGGCGCATAATATTATTCCTCCTGCGGGCTCAAGGTCACCAGGATAGCGCCCTTTTCGAAAGGCTCACCCGGTGCAAAATGAATCTTACCCACTTTGCCATTTATGGGAGCCTGGATTGCTGTCAGAATTTTCATACTCTCGATGGTCATCATGGACTGACCCTTGAGGATGGGCTCACCTTCAGCCACATGAATGTCAACAACCACACCGGGCATGGGGGCTCTCGCCTTGTTGCTGCCTCCTTTTACCGATAGACCGGCCTGCTCGACCGGATTTACAATTCTCAATTCAAACGTTTGCCCAAATGCCCGGATATATGCCATTTCCCCTTTAACTTTTATATTTACCCTGGTGTGTCGTTCACCCAGTTGTATGATGTGATCGCCTGAACCTGTGGCAGTCAATACGGCGGGCTGGGGCGCGTCATCATTGATCTGAACCAGATGTTTGGAGGAACGTCCGTAAACGGTGATGTCGTCATATTTATCCAACAGCTCAATGCGACGATGCATGTCAATTCCTCCAATTCCCAATGCTGGCGTATGGCTCCATCGCATCGAATTCAGGGTTCATAAACTCGCGACTAGTAAGCGCAGCAGCAGCCAGCAGCAGGTTTCGTTGCTCCTTTGTCAATGCCGGAGGGTTCAAATCGTCTTTGTATTTAGTGATAAAGCCGGTATGGATCTGACCGGCGGCAAAAGCAGGATGGGAGATAATCCTGGCGAGGAAATCAACGTTGGTGGTGATGCCCAGTATCAGGGTGTCGGTAATTGCCTTGCAGGCTCGCTCGATGGCTTCCGTTCGCGTTTTACCGTGAATGATCAATTTGGCCAGCATTGGATCGAAAGCTGACGTCACTTTCATTCCTTCGATAAACCCATCATCCACCCTCAGATTGCTACCGACCGGTATGGAATAAGAGAGCAAATGCCCGGTAGTGGGCAAAAAATCATTCTGCGAGTCTTCGGCATAAATTCGCAACTCAATGGCATGCCCGCTCGTCTGGATTTGATTCTGATTGAAAGGCAAAGATTCACCCTGTGCCACGCGGATCTGCATTTCAACCAGATCGATACCCGTCACCATTTCGGTCACCGGATGTTCCACCTGGATCCGGGTATTCATTTCCAGAAAGAAGAAACTGCCGTCAGGCGCCAAAAGGAATTCAACGGTACCCGCATTGTGATAACCTGCTCGGATAGCGATTTCGACGGCCTTGGTGCAGATGCGCTCACGCAAATCGGCTTCCAACCGTGGTGCAGGGCTTTCTTCGATAATCTTTTGAAATCGTCGTTGTATGGAGCATTCCCGCTCACCCAGGTGAACAACATTGCCGAACTCATCGGCCAGCACCTGCACCTCGATATGGCGTGGTTTCTCCTCATAGCGTTCTGCATATACCGTGTCATCTCCGAAGGCACGCAGGGCAGCCGTCTTGGCAATTTGGATTGCCGGTTCGAGATCGACAAGATCCCGCACAATCTGCATTCCCTTTCCACCCCCGCCAGCAGCCGCTTTGATCAGCAGCGGAAAGCCAATTTTTCTGGCTTGTTCGGCAAAATGATCACCAGTGCTCACCTCAGCAACCGAGGGCGCCAGAGGAAAATTGTTGTCCATACAAAAAGAACGCGCCTTGACCTTGTTTCCCATCAATTCGAGGTTTTCCGGAGAAGGACCGATAAATTTAATTCCCTCGTGCTCCAGCCGTCTGGCGAATTCGGGGTTTTCCGCCAGAAAACCGAATCCGGGATGAACGGCATCGGCATCGGTTGCTTTGCAAGCGGCGATGATCTGATCCATGTCCAAATAGGCGGCTACAGGCGTGGGGCCATCTATTTCCACAATCTCGGACGCCCCTGCAACAGCAGGCGAACCCGCATCTACCGCGTGGTAGACGATCACCGAAGCAATGCCCATGCGATCCAGCGTTCGCAAAATCCTGCTGGCGATTTCTCCACGATTGGCAACCATCACTTTTTTGATCTTATTCATGAATCATCCATTTTATGAAACGAAGGTTGGCAATGATTTTTATTAAAAATTTTCAACGTGACACCCTTTCTCCCGGTGCTGGTGGATCCTGCGGAATGCCGGCAAATGCCTGTGCCATCGCAAGCCATTGTTTTACATGATCCCCCTCGCATTGAAGACAAGTATCCGCTATGTTACGCCTTTGTGTCACCACAAGACAGAATTCTTCCGCGCTGCCGCGAACAATCTCCGATGCATCCGGTTCACCCCACACCCAGGGTTCCCCTGACGGCCCGGTCAGTTCCACACGGGGCTTGATCGAGGGGGGAGACAGGCTCCTGATTTTAAAACTCCAGGAAAACGTGGTAACCCCGATATGGGCAACATGGCGCAGCCGATCGGTATTTTTTCTTTTCAGTCGGAGGGTGTCACAGACATCCTGGGTATGTGCCCATGTCTCCATGAGACGTGCGGTAGCAAAAGACCGAGCGCTCATATCCGGTCCATACCAGATTATACGATCCTTGGCGTTCATCTGTCTCAGTCTTTTCAATAAGTCCGCTCGCGTCTTTCGCCAGAGGGATATCAGCTCATCAGGATGCGCCGTTCCCAATAATGGGTTGGTCTTAGGCGGCCAATCCCCATCTGATAACAGAATTTGCATTACTTGTTGGGCACAATGATTAAAACGCTCGGGATTTTCAATGGCAAGCAGCGCCTCACGGTCGAAAAAAGCAATATGAGCGACCTGGTCAAAAATGGTCCATTGGTAAAATGGGGTTTGAAGATACCATTTTCCACTATTCAAATCGGAGACTGCGTCATCAAGCTCTTGATACTGCGCTTCCAGGTCTGTACAGATCTTTTCCATAAGGACAGGCAATCCAATACTTTTTCGTTAAAACCACTAAGACAAAAGCCGTTTCAACATCGTTGTGCTGAAGTCGGCCCATTTTTTCAATTAACC
This sequence comes from Desulfuromusa sp., assembly GCA_033791405.1. Classification (GTDB taxonomy): domain Bacteria; phylum Desulfobacterota; class Desulfuromonadia; order Desulfuromonadales; family Geopsychrobacteraceae; genus Desulfuromusa. The sequence goes on along the minus strand of JASJGT010000366.1, from coordinate 8,319 downwards.
CATCTGAAACAGTTACAACGCTTTGAGTTTGTTTTTGAGGATTTTTCCGGTTTTGGTCATGGGCATCTCTTCGAGGAATTGAATGGCCCGAGGATAAGCATGCGCCTCGAGTTTTCCCTTAACATGGTTGCGAATGCTTTCCTCCAGTAACTCGTCAGGTGTGAATCCCGCTTTGGGAACAATAAAGGCCTTGACGATCTGCCCTCTTACCGGGTCCGGCACGCCCAGCACACAGACCAGGGCCACGGCCTCATGTTTCATGAGACATTCTTCGATCTCTCCCGGACCAATGCGGTAGCCACCGCTTTCGATTAGATCGTCGGCTCTGCCGGTAAACCAGAAGTAACCGTTCTCATCCTTCCGACCGAGGTCTCCGGTTTTCATCCACTGGCCTGAAAATTTTTCAGCGGTTCCTTCCGGGTTGTTCCAATAATTAAGGAACATAACCGGGTCAGGTCGCCTTACACAGATTTCTCCCACTTCATTGGTGGCAGCGCTCTCACCCGCAGGATTGAGGATTTCCACATGATGTCCGGGAACTGCCTTTCCGATTGCTCCCTGAACAATAGGCATCACCTGGCAACAAAAACCGATCACTAAATCGCACTCGGTTTGGCCATATTGCTCATTGAGGTCCACGCCTAGCTCCTGCCTGCTCCACTGGTATAACTCTTCCCCCAGGGTTTCACCACCGGCGGTGACCGATCGTAGATGGATCTTGTACCGATCTTTAACATTCTTTACGCTGTTCATCATGATTCTCAGGACCGTGGGCACGACCATGAGATTGCGCACCGCATATTTTTCCATCATGTAGAATGCTTTTTCAGGATCGAATTTGGGAGGTCTGAAGGCCAGCACAGGCACACCGTGGTGCAAGGTGGGGAACAGGGCATCGTAGGATCCTCCGATATACGCCCAATCCAATGGCGTATACATCAGGTCCCCATCTTGAGGAAAGAGGTTGTGGTAAAATTCAAACCCCGGCATGATTCCAAGAAGCAGCCGATGGGCATGCAGCGTCCCTTTTGGCTGTCCTGTGGTGCCTGAGGTGTATATGATCAAGGCCGGATCATCGGGCCGGGTGACAACAGGATCGAAATCGTCCTTTCCATCCGACACACTTTCCCAGAAATCAATTATTCCCTCGCCTGCGTCATCTCCAACGACCAGGATCAGCTTCAAGTCAGGTAGCCGATCTCGAATCTCCATGATTTTTGTCAAATTTTCGCTGTTCGTGATCACCACCTTGGCAGCACTGTCCTGAAGCCGATACTCAATGGCCATGGGCCCAAATAGCGTCAACAAGGGCAAGGCGATACAACCAAGCTTATACACGGCAATGTGGGAAATCAGCGTTTCCGGACATTGTGGGAGTAAAATCCCTATACGGTCGCCTTTTTCGGTTCCATTGGCCCTCAAGGCGTTCGCCAACTTGTTTGACAGGGCCTTGAGGTCCTGAAAAGAAAACCGTTGCTCTTTCTCATCCGGGCCGACGTATATAAGGGCCAATCGCTTACTGCCGTTGGCCCATTTATCGCAGACGTCCACACCGATATTGTAGGTTTCAGGGAGATTCCACCTGAAATTTTGGCAGACCTCATCGTATGTTTGGCCTTTAAGCATCGATATCTCCTCATCGGGATCTTTATTCAACTTTTCCCGCTTGCATGGTTTTCAATTTTTTTTCCACCAGGGCCTGCTGCTCATTTGAATTGATGCAGGTCAGCAGATGAGATGCCTCCAGTTCCAATATCTGCTCGAAACTTGCATTGAGGCCCTGGTCGATGGCAATGCGCGATAATTTAATCGCCAATGGCGAACGTTGGTTTATGGACCGACACATCTCCATCGCCTGATCAAGGAGCGCCTCGGTAGCCACCACCTGGTTCACCAGCCCGATATCAAGCGCTTCCCGGGCGTCCACGAATCGGCCGGTAAGAATCAACTCTTTGGCTTTTCCAAGACCAACGATTTGAGTGATCAGTTTGGTTCCAGCCGTAGTAACCGTGAGTCCTACGCCAGTTTCTGGGAAACCAAGCGTGGCATCTTCGGCAGCAATCCGTATGTCACAGCTCAATGCAAACTCCAGACCACCGCCGACAGCATATCCATTAATTGCAGCAATCAAGGGTTTACCCAGTCCGAGGATAACCCGCTGAACATCCTGCAACGCATCCACTTCTATCGTCCACTGTTTAAAAGTTTTACCCGACGATGTCTCCTTAAGATCTTCACCCGCGCAAAATGCTCTGCCGGCTCCGGTCAATATCACCGATCGAACGTCGGGATCTTTCTGAGCGTTTTGCAAATGGTGGATAAAGCCTTTCAAGAGGGCTTCATTGATGGCATTGAGGCGGTGTGGTCGATTAAATGTGATGATCCCCACATTTTCTCTTTTTTTATAAGTTACGGGATTTTCTTCCAATGAACGATTCCTTTCTATTTTCGCCTATTTTAAGAAAATATTTACCAAAACCAATGCAAATTCTGGAATATACGTCACTGCCAGGATTACGGGCAACGCTCCAAAAATCATAAAATATGATGCCGGTTTCACATATTCATTCAACGGTATATTTCCGCCTATCAAACCTGCCAGATACAGCATTGGCGCACAAGGAGGAGTAATGTTTCCCAAGGATAAGTTGGTGACGGATATGGCTGCAAAATGAATCGGATCAATTCCTACCGACGTTGCAATGGGAAGCAAAATGGCAGCGGACAGAATGTTTCCGGATATATCGTCTACCAGCATGCCCATCAATAGGAGGATTACGTTTAGCATCAGCAGAACCAACCACTTGTTGGTCGTAAAACTAAAAATGAATTCCGTAAGCTGCTGCGGAACCTGATAGGTCACCATGATTCTGCTCACCATAAGGATGAAAAACAGCAGGATCATCACCACACCGGATGTAACCATGGAGTTTTTGATATTGTTCGTCATCCCTTTGAGGGTCATCTTCTTGTATATGAAAAAGCCTACAAGCACCGCATAAAGCGCTGACATTCCGGCCGCCTCGGTAGGAGTAAAAACACCACCGTAGATCCCCCCCAGGACAAGAACCGGCATGAAGAGCGCGAAACCGGCATGCCGGGTGGAACGCCCAATTTCTTTTACCGCTTGAGGGAAGGCGATTTTCGGGGCTACCTTCAATGATTTCATGCGCCGACTCATAACCAGGTTGATTATGCAATAGGCCGTCATCATTAAAATACCCGGTATCAGCGTGCTTAAGAATGCGGCAAGAATTGATATCTGAGCCGTCATGGCAAAAACAATCATGGGAATGCTCGGCGGGATGAGCAATGCCAGCATGGAGGAGGCGGCAACCAGTCCGGTAGAGTAACCCCGTGAGTACCCTTGTTCCACCATTTCCGGTATCATCACCGATCCGATAGCGGCAATCGCGGCCGAGGCCGAACCTGAGATGGCGCCGAAGATGGTACACGACACCACGCAGACCATTCCCATTCCCCCCTTGATCCGTCCCAGAAAAGACATGGTAAACGCGATGAGGCGCCTGGATATATCGGCATCTCGCATCAGTCCGCCAGCCATGATGAAAAGAGGAAGTGCAAGCAGTGTATAGGATTCCAGATTGCGAAAAGCCGCCGGGATGGCAAACCGTGGGTCAAGCCCGGTGATCGCCAGGATGAGGAATCCTCCCAGACCGAATGAAAACCCCACGGGAACTCCCAATAGCATTATCACAACGACCAGAGCCATTACGGCGACGACAACTGTCATGATGTACCTCCCGGAGTGGGCTTCAGTTCGTTAATGGCTGCGCTTGAATATTTGATCACATTGACAATACTATAGATGGTCATAAAAAAAGCGCCGAAGAGCATGCTGCCAACACTGTATATTCGCGGCCACCACAAACCAGTGGTCCTTTCTCCGGTTCCGTATAGCCATATGCTGTATGTGGCAGAGTGATACAGAAACAGAAAACAGACAAAAAGGCTTATTATCCAGGCAATAGCCTTAATTATCGACCTGGAACGATCTGTTGAAAAAATCCGCCCAGCCACGTCGCCTTGTACATGGGAGTCCCACTTCGTTCCAAAAATTGCACCAAGAAAGTATACCCACACGGCAATCAATCTTGAGAGTTCTTCCAAGCCGAAAAGCGGGACCTTAAAAACATAGCGCAGGATAACCTGCAATACGACTGTCAGTGCAACCATTACACCGCCGATAATTATCAGTGCAGAAGCACCCTTATCTAAAAAAGTGTCGGTGGTGGTAAAAAAGCGCTTAATCGTCTTCAATGACATGATGGGTTCCAATCTTTATCCGAAAGTGAGGGTCGGTATTCCCCGACCCTCTGGATTTAAACCCTAAAAACAGATTATCCATTTTCCTCGCTGGTATCCATTATTCCGGAATTTTGGTAGCGTGCGCCTTTACTTTATCCATTAACACGGACCCTAAAAGTTCTTCCTGGATGACCGGCCACGCTTTGGCGCGAACCATTTTTGCACCCGTTTGCCACTCCTGATCATTCACCTCGTATACCTTGACACCCGCATCAATCAGCTTTTGCTTGAAATCATCTTCATCTTTTTCAGCGGCAAGCGCCTGGTCACTCATGACCTTGTCTGCGGCACTGCTAAGTATTGCCTTGTCTTCATCGGAAAGTGAGTCCCAGAGTTTTTTGTTCATCGTTAAAAACCAGTACTCGAAGCAGTCACGGGTCGCCACCCAGTAGGAAAGCGCATCGCGCATGACATATGCCTCAACGGCTGGGCAGGCGGAGCGAGCATCGACTATGCCGGTCTGACGCGCGGTAAATGTCTCAGAGTAGGCGATAGGCGTCGAGATGAAACCCAACGTGGGGATATAGACTTCAAAAATTCGGATGGGCGGCACCCGCATCTTTATACCTGAATAGTCTTCGGGAACCTTGGCAACCTTCTTAACGCGTTTGGTATAGGCCATTCCATCCCAGGCATTCAAATAAATGCCCAACACTTTGAGACCGATCTGGGAATAGAGATCATCAAAAATGGGGGTAAGCCACCCCTTGGAGCCGATTGCAGCACGTGCTTCGTCCCAAGTGGAGAAGAGATAAGGCATGAACATTAGGTTGGTTCTTGGGTCATAGGAAGTGGAACCGGCGTTGAGCCCGATTTCCAGCGTGCCCATTCGATTGGCTTCGATTTGCTCCATCCAGTCGCCTAAAGCGCCTGATGGAAAGTAGGTCAGGTTGATCTTGCCTCCAGATTTTTCACCGACAATTTCGGCGAACTGCTTACACCGTGCTGAAGCGGGATGATCCTCGGCGATTCCCTGGCTAATTTTCCATTTGTAGGATTTACACTGGGCTTCGCTTGCCATAAAGGACAAAACGAACATACACGCTAAAATGGATACAAAAGCGATCGTTTTTTTATACCCCAACAGTTTTGCCATTGTTTCTCTCCTTATGCTTCTTGTGGTTGGTTATTAATATCAATCTTCCTCTTGCGCTCACCTCCTCTCAGGGTTTTCCTTCTCGGAATTGCCAATTTTCAGGACGCTGCTAATCCCTTCAGTATAAAAACGGAATAGATATCCGCGACATCCTCTTTAGAAAGGCGTCCTGACTTTTTGAACCAGGTGCAGACAGTCGTGCACATCGATAGAATTGCGTAGGAAATGACTTTTATATCCAAATCGACAAAAACACCTTCAGCTACACCTTCTTCAAGCACACGTTGGATCTTCTTTTCATAATCATCCCTCATCTGTATGATTTCTTTGTAATTTTTTGCTGTTAATCCTCTAAGCTCACTATCGGCAATGATCGCCTCCTTCTGCCGTTCAATGTGAAAAATGATATGGCAGTATATGGCCGCCTGCATTCTTTCCCTTGCGCCCGCTGCCGCATCCAACCGGGTTCGCAGAGCATCCTGCAGGTCATTCATGGTTGTTCTGAAAATATCCAACAGGATCTCTTCCTTCGTGGAGTAGTGATGATAAATGCTGGACTTTCGAATTCCTGTGGCCTTGGCGATGGTACTCATGCTGGTGGCAAAGTAGCCTTTTTTATAAAAAAGATTAATCGCCGACTTTTTAATTTTATCTTTCATAATTTAGTAAAATTCAAATAAGAATAGGAGGGTTATTAAGCTTTGGCCTACCGGTCGGTCGGTCGTTTTATAATCATAGCCAGATTGGTGGTTGCGTGTCAATAAGATTTTTTTAATCTTTGAAGAGTCAGTAAATAATAAATGGGATTCATACTCTCGTAAAATATTAAAGCGGGAGACTATGGAAGGCTCAAGTGACAGTCAATAATTTCCTGTTTTGTTTCAGTAGGTTAGTAAACTATAAATAAATTTTTGATTTGAGAATATTTTGGGAGGCGTGATCGATTCTTAAGTTTTTTTAACGGTTGTGAATAGATGGTCGTTTTGTATGTAATCTGCAGTTTTTTAACCGGTCAAATTTTTGGTATAGCTTGCCATGCTCACAATCTGGAAGGATTCAACGATAAGAACAGATAGCCACTTAATTACAAATTTGTTGTTTTTGAATCGGAAAAATTTATCTGGCACTATCTTGATAGACGAATAAACAAGTCAGCTAAGGAATATGATTGCAACAGGTCCATAGCAGCTACATGTATCCGGCTGTGGGTGTAGGTTTGTTTCGTCTAACACCAACAAAGAAGTCAATCCATTTATTTCCGAAAGTCCGCCAACGAAAGACGGGTTCGAGATTGACCAGGTTTTGTTATCACAGGTATGGCTCTTTGCAAGAATCCCCAAAACCTTCTAACATGGCTATATTTCTGCCTGATACGACATTCAGGTCCTTGAATTCAGAATAGTCAAGATTAGTTCCCACTACAGACTATCCCGGGAGCCTTGAAGCGCGAGTACAATGAAAAAAAAGATTGCTTGGCACCATCCCGATGTGCGAGGTTTGGAGTCTGATGGTACCGGGTTTCTTGATCGGTTATTCTCTGGCGTTTGCCTGGTTACTTACGACCAAAAAACGGGCATTCCCGTTGGTGGTTGATCAGGATAATCGGCTTGACTCATTGTGATATTTCCAAAAAGACAGTTTATCACCAGCCCCCTCGAATTTACATTTAAAGAGAGGAATACCCTGCATGAAGGCTCGGTTCTTCAACTCGCACCTGTTCTGTCTAATGCTTTTTCAACTGATTTTTTTAACGAACCAGGCCTTGGCGGACAGCGCTGCCAATCGGCTGTCATTGGCCATCAGCGGCGGAGCGAGCAAGGGGGCCTATGAAGCCGGGTTGACCTGGGGAATTGTTGCGATCATCCGTCAGGTACGTGAAATGCCGGACGGGTCAATTGGCGGCGATCTACGGCCTGTCGATATATCCAGCATCGCCGGTACGTCAGCTGGAGGGATCAACACCCTTCTGGCAGTCTTGGTATGGGCCGTCAAGCCGGAAAGCGAGGGCGGTTTTGCCAATCATATCGGTGACAATATTTTTCGGGATGTATGGCTGTCACCGGATGTCAACCGGTTGCTGCCGCCCCAACCGGATTCTCCGCAGTATTTGTCTGACGATGCCCTGCTATCGCGCAAGGATTTAGTTGCCGTTGCGCGCGAAGTACAAAAAAAATGGAAGCAACCGGGGACGTTCCGCAGCGGCATGCGTGTGCCCATGGGGTTGACCGTTACCCGTGTGAGACCGGGCAAGATAAACCTCAGCGGGGTGACCGTTTTAAATCAACGTTTTTTCATCCCAATTGAGATGTACACTCAAGATGATGGTAGTGCCGCCTTTGTGTTTAACCCCGAAGACTATCCATCCCTGATCGATCCGGCCATGATTCTGATGCCACGAACGGCTGACAGCGCCCCCTTTTCGATTTCCGACCAGCAGATCGAGGATGCTCTGATGACCACAAGCGCCTTTCCCGGCGGGTTTGGGCGCAAGCGCCTGCAATACTGTCGTCAAAAAAACCTTTCTTCGGAAAGCGACACCGCCGGGGGAGCTTCATCTGAAATGGATGATGCAACTGCAAACGAACTGATTTGTCCCGAGGGCTACGAGTTGACTGAAGCGGAATTCGCCGACGGCGGCCTGTTCGACAATTTGCCTTTAGGCTTGTCGCGCTTGCTGGCGGAATCCAGCCGACGGGAAAAAGAGGCCCGTCTTCCGGTGCGCTACATTTATCTCGATCCGAACCGGCAACGCTTCGAAATTCCTGCGTTGGAAACCAGACGGGCCTGCGACGGCGACAATCCGCCCGAGGCCTGTCGGCAAATGACCTTTGATATCGCTTCTGAAGCGGTGGTTCTGGGCGGCGCTATCGGTACCGCCCGCAAGTATGAACTTT
>JASJGT010000365.1:0-13929 GCA_033791405.1 Desulfuromusa sp. | reverse complement strand
GGCGACGTAGTAATAGCGGAGTGAAACCTACAGCGACCAGATACCCTGCAAAATTCGCAGTACCAAGCAGTCCCATTTCGTCATATGACATCCCCAGCGCATCACGCATCGAAGGCAACAGCATACCGAAAGCGAAACGAGCAAGCCCGAGGCAGGCCACGATTGTCAATGTTCCGGCAAAAACAATTACCCAGCCATAATGAAGCCTGCTTTTGGGTGTTAAATTTGGCATCTCTTTCCTATTCATGGGCACCGATTCTACACATGTAATCGTCTGCAACCAATTTATTGTTTGTCAGCACATACGCACGATTTTAAAATTAGACGTTATGATCGGTGAAAATCGCTCGAACGAGCAGAAGGTGAAGTTGTCAAATGTAACTATTTTTGAAATCTTTCCGTTACTCAATGAGGAAAATCTCCACCCTCTCTTTGTCCTTACCAATGTTGTTCCGCTTCAACCGAATTGGGCCAATTTCACCTGTCCGCAGGACGTGGGTTCCTCCACACGAAACTCGTGAAAGGCCTTCTATTTCCCAATAGCGCCTCTCATTGGCCTCATCTTCGAAGCCGGTATGGATCTCAAGATTTGAACTGATGATGCGATTTGCATCCTCTGCAAATTTGGATAATAGAGGTGCAATACTTTGTGGCCAAATAAAATCGATCCGCGCTTTATCGGGAGCAATGTTCGCCCCGATTTTTTCGATAGCACCAAGCTCTTTGTACACGAGTTCCAACACAAGCTCAGCGGCAAAGTGCAGACGCATCAAAAGATAACGTCTTGGCCAATCAATTTCGATTTCAACCTTCTGTCCAGGGATCAACACGTGACCCTGAGGAAGGGTATAAACGATGTTCAACCCATTTTTTCTGGCAGACAAAACAGGATACTCTCCGATAGTTCCATGGTCACTCTCTTGACCACCAGAGAACGCGAAGAAAATCGTCGAGTTAAGTGTAACTTCGTCATCAGCCACTGAGACAACACACGCCTTATGGCTTGTGCTGTATGGGTCGAACCAGAATGTTTTTTGTGTCATGAGTTTTCGCCCAACGTTTCAATATGTCTTTTAGGTTCTTTTTATAGAAAATACGTGTCTAACAAAAAGCAAAAAGTAATTCCACAACTAATCGTAATAATAACACGCGAAGGTTCTGACACCGCCCGTTTCTTGGCTTGCGGATCATCCTAATATTTGCTTAGCTCTAGACTTAGTTATAGGCTTAATCAAAAATTAGCATTTAAAACGGATATTCTAAAAATGACCAATTTTTCCTCTTCAAGAGTGTTTCCCTGATTTTTGACAATCCGATCCGGCCATGATTTTCTCTTCAAATGTCCTACCATAACTCCCGATTTCATCCGCAATCAGCCCCAATTGAGCAATTCTCAAATGAGTAACCATTATTTTCAACAATGGAATTTTTTGTAACCAGCTATTGAGTCACGAACCTCTCGACAACACGACTCCGGTTGATGTTTACTTTGGTAGCGAAAAAGAAATAAAATCACTTCGCGACTTGGTCAGAGAGTTTGACGACATCCACTAACCATCAACGACTTACTAACCTGAATAGGAACACATCGTTGCAAGTACTTGGCTATTTTGCAGCATTAGGCGCTGCGACTGCATGGGCGTTAAGCAGCTTGCTGACAGTTGGGCCTGTCAGGCATTTGGGTGCGATATCATTTAATGCATTCAGGATGTTATGCGTTGCATTGATTTTGTCTTTTTATCTTGTCTTGATGGGACAATTTGATTTACCGACAAACAATCTAACATTCTCCCTGGTTCTGTCGGGCTTTGTCGGCATTTATATGGGTGATACCTTGTTATTTGGATGCGTTAAAAGACTGGGGCCACGTCTTGCTGGATTACTATTTGCGGTTAATGCCCCTATAAGCTTTTTGATTGGAATTTATTGGTTTGATGAAACCTACCAATTGATCAACTTTATCGGCGTAGTATTAGTTACAAGCGGTGTCATGATGGCTCTCGTTTTTCGCAAAAATGCAGGGAAGCACCATTGGGAACAATCCGTGGGTAAGGTTGGTTTGGGTATTACCTTTGGATTGCTAGCAGCGGTTTGTCAGTCAATAGGCACCTTTATTGCCCTTGATGCAATGCAAGCGGGCACTAACCCGGTGTTGGCAACGGCGATTCGTGTTTGGGTTTCATTCATTTGCCTTTTTTAAACTCTTATCCTGACGAGAGGTGTAACCGCGTTTTCTGTCTATCGATCAATGAATCAAAGTGTAATAATCAAGGTTATTGCCAGTGGGTTACTCGGTATGGGAGTAGGGATGAGTTTATTACTCTGGGCTATTAAAGTAGCTCCAGTTGGTATTGTTGCTACGTTGACAGCAACAACCCCAATAATATTACTTCCTATCGTTTGGGTTATGACTAAAGAACGTCCACATTTTGCTTCTGTGGCGGCGGCATTAGCGGTTTTCATAGGCATTTCAATGGTTTTTGCAAATGCGTAAAACAATATGAAGCTAAAAAGTCTGCAAAGCTCAGTGTAATTATCAAATTTTAGCATTTAAGAAATTGCATCGAGAAATGGTCAATTTTCATCTTCAAAAGTAAATTGCTAATATTTGGAAGGCCAATTTTTCGGTCAAATGTCCTACCAAAACGGCAAATTTCTCTCTGCGTAACGACGTAATTTTCAGATGTAACCAGTTTTGCGAATGTAAGACTCGAATAGAAAGTATAACAAAAGATTTTCTAATACCTCATGAAATGTGATAAAACAAACCATCTATTGCCCTCTCTTTCAAAGGAGCTGCCAAATGGAAAGAGACATTGTTTATAACACGGCGAGAAGGTATCAACGTTTTTCCGGAAAACCTCGCGCTTTGGCTTTGGTGGGGGATGAGAGTGACAATCTGCATTACCACATTGTTCAGATAGGCAAGGGTGGTCTCTCTTTCCGTTACCTAGGAAAAAAACTCAACTATTCGGAAATCTCTAAAATAAGCCTCTACCACGAAGATCAGCTCATTGTAGATTCAATCCCCGTTAAACCGATCGCGGATTTCCTTATTCGTGAAAATTATTTTGTGTCGGTCCGTTGTCATTGTGTGTGCTTTAAAGAGCTGGCGAGCGAGCAGAGACAAACTCTGGACAATTTTATTCAGAATTACACTGTCGCGTAACTCTGGATAGCTATTTTTGCAAGAGGTTAAATCTCCTAGGGGGGTTTTGAGAAACAGCCAGATCGTCCCAAAATCCATTTTCACAAGTGAAATCTGATTTTTGAATGGTTCGTGATAAACGTCAACGACAGGAAGGTCAACACCCCCAGATGGTGTCGTGGCCTAAATCACCTCTGAAATCCTGTTTGAACCTGACTACCGATTTGGGAAGGACTCCTCCCCCAACATAATGCGAATGATCTCTTTGTCGGTTTCCTTCATACCATCACGGCCAAGGCGACCGATATTGCGAATGGTATTTTCAACACCCTTAGTCACAATCCCATCACCACCGTAGAACTGCTGACCTTTTTCAAACATATAAAAGCCCAAAATTCCTGCATCGACAGACGCGGCAATTTTAGCTGCGCAAGAAGGCTTTGCACCATCGCAAATAATACCGGAAATTGTTGCTAGCGCATTAACAATTGTATGGGCTACCTCCTCAAATCTTCCCCCGTGCAACCAAGCAATACCTGCTCCGGCCCCACACCCGGCGCTAACAGCTCCACAGTAGGCAGAGAGGCGCCCAATTCCGGTTTTTTGATGTATCGTGACCAGATTTGACACTATCAAAGCGCGCAACAAAGTACTCTTATCAGATTCAAGCTCTTTGGCATAGACAATCACCGGAACGGAAGCAGTGAGTCCTTGATTGCCGCTACCCGAGGCGATCACAACCGGCAGATCACAACCACTCATTCTGGCGTCTGAAGCTGCGGCTGCAAAGGCTTTTGCCTGAACCTTGACATCATCGCCCCAAGTTTCAAGCAATACCGAACCGATGTTTGCTCCCCAATTGTTTTTCATCCCTTCTTCTGCAATGGCCATATTGTAATCTATCTGTTGCTGTAAAAGCCCTTCAACTCCAGCAAGATCGACGGATTCAGCAAACTCAAGGATATCTCTGACATTCATGATGGAACGATCGGTGAGATTCAACGTTTCTATTTCTTCGCAATCTTGATTATTATAGAGAACCTCATCATTCTTTGTGATCAGGACAATATTGGTATGATAGTGAGAAATTTGCACACTTGCCCTAGAATCATCCACTTCAACCGTAACAACCAAGTCAAACATCAAACCACTTGTTGATTCTGTTACTTTAATCTCTTTGTCGCACAGAAATGTCCTGATCTTTTCACGTCCAGAATCATCGATTGAGGATAGAACTTCCAGCGCCTTATCTGCATTTCCAGCGACAATACCTGCAGCAGCTGAAGCTTCAATGCCTTTGAGATAACCAGTATTTGGGACAACAACACTCTTTACATTTTTAATAATGTTTCTGCTTGCTTCAATTGTGACTCGTTGCGGCTCCGAGCCCAGAGCAGCACGCGCTCGCGCTGCGGCATAAGCAATTGCAATCGGCTCTGTACAGCCCATTGCAGGGACAAGCTCTTCCTTTAAAATATTTAGATACGCTTTGTAACGTTGATCAGCAGGTTTCATGATTTTTTTCCTCGGTTGATGCGGAATCCTGAGTTATGAAAAAAAAACGGAGCCATTAGATGACCCCCGACTTGTGTGTCGATATTTCTTACAGTGTCGGAAAGCCTCACACTTACTTTCTTTTCCTTCTGTAGTGTCTTTGATTTGACTTAAGCTGACAACATATTTCACTCTAGCATACGTTGTTTCAGTTATTCATTGGGTGTTTTTCCCATGTGAGCAGAATGTGGTCTGAAAAAGTTATAGTCGCTCTCCCATTGCTTCAATTCTTTACGCAGATCGACATCGTTTGTGTAGTCGAGAACTTGATATAATTCTCGCTGATCCGTCAAATGTGAACGTTCAACTTTTCCATTTAACCTTGGCGTGCCGGGTTTTATATAGACATGTATTATTCCGAGATCCGCCACGTGCCAGCCTACTATCGGTCATTTCTGTTCCCTTTCGTGGTTTCATCTAATTTAAACAAAGCATGCGCTGGTCTTAAATCACCTTCACACTATATCAGCCTTTGAAAAAAAATCCGTCTGCTTGACAGTTTCCTCCTTAATGGTATCTAATAAAATTCTCGGCAATAAAACTCAAGATTATCTTTAGCGAAGTTTTGGAGGAAAAATGCTGAGTGACAAACTGAACAAAATGAAAGCTGCCTCGGCGGCGAAAGTCTCACCGGAAACTCTGGCGACTATGACGCAAACCAAAGCGGACCTGGCAGCGTCCGGCATCATGGAAAAGGCGATCAAAGCCGGCGCTAAAGTCGCAGATTTCAGCTTGGCAGATGCCAGCAGAAAAAAGGTCAGCTGAAAAATAGCTGGCGTCCGGCAAATGCATGGACGTCTGTACCACAAACACCAATCCGACGAATTTTCACTAGCGCTTCTCCTGCCTTGCGTTCAGGCATAGGCTCGTCAGTACTGGTAAATGTTCCTGGGGTTGTACAGGTGATGGTTTTCATTGAAGACTCCTTTAGCACCCTGGAGAAGGTGCTTTACTCACATAAACTTCAGTTATGACCTTCAATATTATGCTCAGCCTGCAGTTGTATTATTTAATCGTAACCACTTATCCCGTTCAAAAATAGAATGCTCTCACTAGAAACCCACTCGGCAAGATCATTTATGCTGTGGATGACATAAGAATCAAGGACCCTCTTACTGAACTTTCAGCACAGGGCACCCTTCTCCCAACGCAACAATTGCTTTGTTCAATTTGTCCAAAAACGTGGCAAACAAGTGCATCATCCTTCGTCCTGAAGATAATCATAAATTGAAGCAACGACAGAAACACCATTTTTCATAGCGGCCTGCTGATTCTCCAGTTCAGGGTCACCAGGGACAAGTACTTTTTCAAAACCAGGGGCAGGAGCCGCTTCATGCAATTGATCAACCATCGCATCCATCTGTGACATAAAAGCTTCAGCGTTGATAAATGTTGAAGGATCGATCGCAATCATCAACCCTGAAAGGTCTCGTTTCGTTTCGTAATCTGCATACATAGCCGTGATTTGCGGTCCAAATGCAGCTCCGAGCAAAACCCCACCCAGAACATCAATTGCCATGCCAATGGCATAGCCTTTATAGCCGCCAAAGGGCGTCAGACTTCTGATCTGATGCGGATCTGTTGTGGGTTGACCATTTTCATGCAGGCCCCAACCTTCCGGAACGGAAATACCCTTTTCTCGCGCATGTAATATCTTGCCAAATGCGACATTGCTGGTTGCCATATCAATGATAACGTCCGGATTTTTTTTGCATGGAAAGCTTATGGCGAAGGGGTTTGATCCGAAAAACGGTTGAAAGCCGCCAAACGGAGCCACGAGCTTACTTCCTGGAGCCATAGAGATCCCGATCATTCCTTTGTCAGCAGCCTGTGAAACAAAATAGGCAAGCGCACCACAATGGCTGCTGTCGTCAATCCCCACCATGGCAATACCATTTTCAGCAGCCATTTCAATGGCATGGTTCATAGCCTCAATTCCAGCAACATGCCCCATGCCACTATCAGCACTCAATAAAGCGCTACCACTGCGCAATTTTCGAAAACTGAAGTTCGGGTTTTTATTCAAGCTGCCGGCCTGCAGACGTTTGACATAATGTTCCACCCTGATAACACCGTGAGAGTAGACACCTCGAATATCGGCACTCACCAAGACATCTGCTGTTTGTTCAGCATGAACCCTGATCAAGCCAGCTTTCTCCAGCTTATGAGCAACCAGCTTACGTAATTTATTAGCACTAACTCGAATATCAGAATTTTGTTCAATCATCCTAAGCGCTCCCCATAAGATACTCATAAGTTGAAGCAATAACTGTCACGCCATTTTTCCTGGCGGCTGATTCTTTAATCAATTCCGGATCACCAGGAACCAAAACCTGATCACATCCTGGCCCGGCAGGAACTGCATGAAGTTGGTCAACCATGGCATCCCTCTGACGCATAAAGGCCTCCGTACTGATAAATGTAGAAGGGTCGATAGCAATCATCAATGCAGCAAGGTTGCGTTTTTTTTCATAATCGCCGTACATAGAATTAATATGCGGACCAAACTGGGCACCGAGTAGAACACCAGTCAAAACATCGATCGCCATACCAATGGCATAGCCCTTATAACCACCTAAAGGAGTGAGCCCAAACACCTGAGATGGATCAGTCGTAGGACGACCATCACAGTCAAGTCCCCAGCCTTCAGGGATTTCGATGTTTTTTTCACGGGCATGTAGAATTTTGCCGGAAGAAACACTGCTGGTTGCCATATCGATAATGACAGATGGGTTTCTTTTACACGGAAAACCGAATGCGATCGGATTGGTTCCAAAGAATGGGTTTACACCGCCAAACGGGGTGACACATTTATCCGTCTGAACCAGAGAGAGACCAATCAACCCTTTGTTGGCGGCTTGTAAAACAAAATATGAAAGGGCGCCACAGTGGCTGCTGTCTTCAACACCAACCATAGCGATTCCCGATTCTGGTGCCATTTCAATTGCATGATTCATGGCCTCAATGCTGGCGACATGACCCATACCACCGTCTGCATTGAGTAGAGCGCTGCCACTACGCAAGGTACGGAATGTAAAGTTAGGATTTTTGTTTAAACTCCCAGACTGGAGGCGTTTTACATAATGCTCTGTTTGTATGATACCGTGAGAATAAACTCCACGTTCATCAGCACAGACAAGAACATCAGCTGTCATCTCTGCATGTTTTCTAATCAGCCCTGCACCCTCTAACTTATTGGCAACCAAACGGCGCAATTCATCAGCATTCACTTGAATATCTTGATTCTTATCAGTCATTGTTCCCTTTTTCCTAAAAAAGCTAAGTGACTTTAACCTCATACTCACCCAATAAATAACAATTTAACGATCAACTCTTGCACCACCACCGCTGACAATTTTTTCAACTTCCACAATGGATGCCATGGTGGTATCCCCCGGAGTGATCATAGCCAGTGCACCATGGGCGGCACCATATTCCACGGCCGGATTGTTTTTATCGTTGCTGGAAAATTCTAGATTTTTTTGCCGCCATGCCAACATAGAGACCATCCCTGGGAGCCATTTCAAATTTTTCTCCATCTATTGTTACCGCCCCAAAAGCACCAACATTTATGATGCCAAGCTCTCTTCTGTTAAACAGGTAGGGGCACCGATAATCTTCTTATCAACTTCAAGGGTCAGGGGTTCAAGTGGACAGACACCACCAACTATCAACCGATCGATGTAACTATAGATCAGTTTGACTTCACCGGGGTTGAAAATCTTCTGGATAAGGAATTGCTCACGTAAACCTTCTGTATCTAGCTGTTGTGCGTGTTCAGGATGGACGGCATGACGAATTTCCATGGTTTTAACCTTTCTATCTGCGTGAGTTTAATCAATAAAGCGATGGAAGCCAATGACTCGGCTGCGGAGTAAATGTTATCAGAATCAATGTTATTATATTTGCCAGCAGAAAAGGAATAGTAGCACGGATAATTGTGCCAAGACCGAGTTTTGAAATCGCCGAAGCGACATTCCGAGATCCGCTTTGTGATACCGGATGATCGGCATTATGGTCACGACATTGCCAAACTGAATAAGCGTAAGGACGTTTATGAACAAGCTAGGAATAAAAATCCAGAGCGCTGGGCGCAACAGACCCGAAACTGGAGTCCAATTGAAACCGTTCGACTTAACCCGGAACGAAAAAGGCCATCTGAAGAGGACCAGAGGTCAGAAGCTGCATGATGTAACTGAGGGTCGAGTAGCCCGAGGGAACTTCCCCCTCAGGCCCTCACAGAACCGGACGTGAAACTCTCGCTTCATCCGGCTCTTCTTATCCATCACCCTATGAGAACAGATACTCCCAATGTACAAATAGACATGGGGAAGATATTCGGCAACGCTTGAGCCATGCCCATGACCGTCGCCTTCTCCTCCGTAACGTTTTGTACTTCTTCCTTGCCCAGCGTCCTAGTCTCAGATCCAATCTCACCAGAAACCGTCGCAGCGGTTCTGGGTAGAAGGCTCCATAGTACCCCACCCATCCTCGTACCATTGGATTGAGGATAGCAGCCAACTCTTGCAGAGTTAGGCCTGTTCTACGGTGGATTTTAAGATCTCGGACCGCTTGGTTCATCCGTTTCAGTGCCTTTCGACTCACTCCCGGATTGAAACCCGTAAAGAGGTTCCCGTCCCTGTCCTGTACGGTTCGTCCATGAAAGCTGAATCCGAGGAAATCAAAACGGATATGGGCATACTTCGCCTTCCGCTTCCCATCTCTGCAGTAGACCAGTTTCGTCTTTGCCGGGTGTAGCTCCAGCCTGCAATCTGACAGTCTTTCCCGTAGCGCTGCTAACAGCGCCTCAGCCTCCTTCTGACTTCGACAGTGGCAGAGCACATCATCCGCATACCGTTCAAACGGTGTGGACGGATGATTCCGCTGTATCCAGTGATCAAAAGCATAATGCAGGTAGAGATTGGCCAGCAGTGGACTGATGACACCACCCTGCGGGGTTCCGCTGGAAGGTGTTTTTCTCGTTCCATCTGCCAACTCGACTTCACTCTCCAGCCAGCGTTGGATGTAGAGTCGGATCCATTTCTCCGGGACGTGCTTTTCTACCGCACGCATCATCAGTTCGTGGTCAATGGTGTCAAAAAAGGCCCTGATATCCAGGTCAACCACCCAGTCATAGCGCCAGCAGTTACGACGCGCTTGCGCGACCGCCTGCTTTGCACTTCGACCGGGACGATAACCATAGGATGAGGGGTGAAATACTCGCTCCAGTCTCGGTTCGAGGATCATTTTGACAACCATCTGAGCGGTCCGATCGGCCACAGTCGGAATCCCCAGGGGGCGGAAATTCCCATCCCCTTTGGGGATTAAGACCTGCCGTACCGGTTGAGGATAGTAACTCCCCGAGCTCATCCGATTCCACAAGGTGTAGAGATTATCTCCCAAGCGGTGCCGGTAAGCTTCTATGCTCATCTTATCCACGCCTGGTGCGCCTTTATTGGCGGCCACGCGTTTCCAAGCTTCCCAGACAACCTGCTTAGGTATCTCAAATGGTTTGGTTTTAGACAACGAATCCTCCCGTTTAACGGTTGTTACATCGCTAAAACCGAATAAGGCCATGCCTTTGCTCCGCAGTCATTACAACTACTTCATCGCTACTACGCATGACTCCGCCACTGTGCTCCGCATTGGTACTCAGGCTCTTGCGGGGTCTCCGCTTGAACCGCTCCCTTAGCATCGGAACGACAGCTTCCCAAGTTCCACTCCAGTGCCTGAAATAAGTTCACGCCACCTCTATGCCGGATGCCGCCAGACCAAAACTCAGGTTTCCGTCTGACTTGTCCCGGAGTGTTGTCGAGACTCCGGTTTTGACATCGCTTCAATTATCGACACTTCCTCGATGGTTCACTTGCGTTCGTCTCCCTATTTCATACCTGACAGGGGTACTCCTGCCTTTTCCCATGACGCTCACCACGGTCGCTCTTTACGACCGCAGCTCAGGGTGGTTTGGTGCCTCCTCCTGATAGGCGACACCGAGGGGCCTAACCCTCATCACTGGTGCAGCATGGCTAGGCCGCTTTCAGCGGCTTCACCTTCTTGGCACACCGACAACTATCTTGACACCCGACGATAGTGAAATTTCATATGTAACTATATTTGATAATTTGTCGAACTGACCGAAAATACATTTCCAAATGTGAAACCCTGATTTTTGATAAGCCGATTATGTACGATATATCCTAAGCTCAAGCAGGATCACATTATCGGACAACATGCAGTAAAGCCTCAGCCCGCTCAGGCAGGCTAAGGTTTATTTTGTTCTGGAAATGGTGACTTATTGGACTGCCAGGGTCTTGAAAAAGTCCTTTGGATATATATCTGATAATTGAAAAGCAAACGAAAATCTATGACGCCCACTCCTGCTCCGGTTGCCAGTCACAACCACTAAGTTTTGACAAAGATGAAAGTGTCCTAGATACTGGTGCCGATTTCCTACTAAGGGTAAGGATTGTTCCGTATACCATGTATCGATTGTTCAATGTATGACAGACAACGACCTCCTAGAGAGTCTGCAACGCGGAGATTCCGACGCATTTACACACCTTGTCGATCAGTACCAGCACAAGGTGACAAATATCTGCTATCGCTTTCTTCACAATAAAGAGGACGCTCAAGACGTTACGCAGGAAGTTTTCTTGGCTATCTATAAGTCCTTTGGGACATTTCGGCAAGAGGCTAAATTATCTACTTGGATCTATCGTATCGCGGTGACACGATCGTTAAATTTTCTGAAAAAAAGAAAACGTAAAGCCCGTTTTGAACAGGTTCGTGACATGCTGACCCTTAAGGAGGAGGCGGGACTTGAAAGCGCACCTGTGACAACTCCAGAAAAGGAACTAGAGCAACAAGAACAGCTTCGGATACTGCAACAGGCGCTTGACGCGCTGCCAAAAAATCAAAAAACAGCCTTTACTCTAAGTCAATATGATGGTGTGAAATATGCTGAAATTGCCAGCATCATGGAGACAACAGTTTCATCGGTGGAATCGTTAATTTTTCGTGCGCGGAAAAATCTGCAAAAAAAACTTTCCCATTACTATGGAACGCAGAAATAATTTTTTTGATTTATTGCGCAAGTTTTTGCTGACAGGTGTTGTCTTAGGGAGATAGAGGGAATAGGTGAAAGGAGCAGCAGGAATGGATGAAGAAAAAAAGATTGAACAAAAAGTAAACGCCACTCTTGGTCGTCTGGCTGAGCTTGATGATATTAACGCGCATCCCTTTTTGCATGTTCACTTACAGGCGCAAATCAGCGAGTACGAAGAAAACACAGAAGGTTCAACCTTTCTGTGGTTTCACATGCGCGACTTCCGCCCTGTAGTTCTACTGCTCTTGTTGTGCTTAAATATGGTTGCAGGCATCTTTACCGTACACGCTTGGACTCAACAGCGTGAAAGCTACCAGACAGCATTCGCAGAGAAATATATTTTGACCAGAGATTCTGGAGATATCGCATTTAGGTTGTAAATTGTGAACATCTCAATCTTAAATCTGCAATTGAACATCCAACATGGAACATGAAACCATGACCTTTTTTACAAAAAATCGACTTCTCAACTGGGGGGTTTTGCTCTTGATCATTGTTAATCTGGGCGGGCTTGGAGCATTGGGTTGGCAGTTTCTCGGCCCTTCTCCAGCCCCTGAACCAGCACATCGTTTTTTGCAGGAAGAATTGAAACTTACGGACGTTCAGGCGCAGAAGGTTGATGATCTGCGCAGGCGATATCAGGGGAAGATGAAAATCGTAGAGGATGAGATTGGGCCCTTGAAAGAAGCAATTATGGAATCAGTCTTTCTCTCCCCCATTGATACGGAAAACGTAGAGCAATTGGCTAAAGAGATCGGGGAGAAGCAGGCAGAGTTGGAATATCTTCGCTTTCTACATGTTCTGGAGTTGAAATCCCTCTTCCAACCGGAACAGACCGAAAAATTTCAGGCGATTATCCGTGACGTTCTTCGTCCGAAAACTTCACCCCGGCCAGCAGAACAGCCCAAACGCTGAGAGTCCTCCCGCCCGAAACGTGAAAGGTGATTTCAAAAACCTTTCACGTTTTGCTGCCACGCCCCGTATTCCAAAGTCCTCTTTCAAGGCTCTACGGCTGACGCAGCCTAAACCAACCTCACAGTCCAAATTCTATTTTTCCTCCCCGCGCAAAAAATTCTTTTTTATCCGCAAGTTTTTTCATCGACCGTTGTCTCACCCTATAGATAACTTATTGAAGACAGCTTTTCGAACTGTCTATATTTTTGAGGGAAGGTCATCGTCATGAAAAAACTTTTTCTGCTATCTCTGATTGGTTTCATTTTCGTCATCCCTATCGGTGATGCGGATGCTGGAATCACTTCTTCTATATGTCTGAACAAAACCATCAACGAAAGCCAATGTAAGAACTGTTGCGACTGTATGGATGTTGATGCTGCAAGACGGCGAAGTTGCCGGAACTCCTGTGCTGAGCATGACTTCAGTCTGAATGCCGATTTTATCACCGTGGATGCCCCCTCAAAGCTTGGACCTGATGGCGATTACTCCGGAGCTCTCGGTGCCGGAAATGAGCAGGCATGTAAGGAATATTGTGATGCCTCGGGTGATTTGGCCTGTGGGGATCGTCACTATTGCCGTGATGCCTGTAACGCAGCAGGTTTCACGAATTCAGCTCCCGACAAGTCCCAAAAGTCTGATAATAGAGGTCTGCCGCCTGAGATCGTTTCAGCCTGCCAGGGCAAAAGCGAACAGGCCACCTGTCAAGTTGGTGAAACATTTACCGGCACCTGCCAACCACTTCTAAATGATCTTGCCTGCGTATTAATCAAGCAAGAAGCACCGACCGCCCTGAAGCAACAATGGGAGCATCTCGATCGCAACCGTGACGGATTTTTGGACGTGAATGAGGCCAGAGGTGACGCCACCCCGAAAAAACAGTTCGTGGTGAGGGCTATCAATTTGTCGCCGTGAGCGACTAGTTACAAACTGTTACACGCAGGCAACAAAACTACTACAGGCGAATACAAGCTAAAAGTCGAGAGGAAACAAAGGAAAAATTTTCAGACGTCAGTCACCATAAGAGGAGGTCGTAATGATCAACAGTGTAAGTATGAACAGCGGCATGTCGCAGATGGCGACCAGCATGCAGCGGCAACCACCGCCACCAGATCAGGATGTTTTCCAAGTGACGGATTCCAGCAGCGAAGGACAGGTTGCCTCTGCCGGG
>JASJGT010000364.1:0-21163 GCA_033791405.1 Desulfuromusa sp. | reverse complement strand
GGATGCAACAGCTGCAGATGTTAAAACCAAAGATTTTGGAAAAAATTAATGCCCAAATACCCAATGCCGGGATCACCGATATCTACCTGCGTCAAACTCGAAGCTCACAAACATATAAACCACAAAAACGCCGGCAAACGTCGGAACCACCGGAATGGACCCAAATTGAATTAACTGATGCTGAAAAGAAATCGATTGAAGAGGAATTATCCCCAGTTGAAAATTCAGACGTAAAGGACGAAATGCGCAAGCTTTTCACCCGACAGAAGCAGTTGGATAAAAATCGGAGCAATTAACCCGGAGAATCCTCATACATCCGCAGCACCTCTTCCGTATAGTCTCGCCCTAACACGCTATCTTTGTAAAGATATAGTGGTTTTTCAACCACCAGTCCAGGCCGTCCACCCTTACGCCCCTCCAGTAACACCATTTTTGCCGCTTCACTCTGCCGTGAATGGATCATCCGCAGCCGCTTGGGTTCAATTCCAGCCGTCACCATCCGGGTCATCAGTTCCGGCAAACGTTCCGCCAGATAGATCACTGAAAAACAACCACCATTTTTTAATAACCAACTGGCTGCCGCAACAAAATCGGCCAAGCCTCCCGACAGTTCATGCCGTGCAATAGCTCGTTCATCATTCGGCGCTATCCTCCCGGAATCGGGCTGACGGTAGGGTGGGTTACTGACAACCAAATCAACACAGCTTACCGGGTAGATGTCTCTAATATTTCTAACATCTTCCCGCAGGATACGTACCCTGCCCTGCAAAAAATTGAGCTCAACATTCCGCCCTGCACGGGCAGCCAATTCAGACTGCAGTTCAATACCGACAAGTTCTGCGGCATCACTTAATCGAGCCAACAATAACGGCAGGATACCGGCCCCGGTCCCCAGATCAACAACCCGAGCTCCCTTCTTGATCTTAACAAATCGAGCTAATAGAATCGGATCTAGAGAATAACGATAGCCGCTTTCCGCTTGTAACAGCTGCAGATTGCCAATCGATAAGCTATCTAGTGTCTCTTTCATCGCACAATCAAACCATCAGAAATAAAAAAACCGGCCTGAGCAACTCAGACCGGCATTTCAATAAATCCATAGGTATAAAGAAGTTACTTAACGTGACACTCTTTACACTTGGTAGGACCTTTTTTCATTTCTTTATGGCAGCCCTTACAGTTGTTATGCATAGCGTTTTTATACTTGATTTTTGCGCCATCGTCTTTAGCACCATGACAACTGGCACATGTTTCATAACCACCGGTGTGGTGACAAGCGGCACAGTCAGGGACATTAGCTTGATGAGTGGCGTGATTAAATGTGACGACACCCGTTTTTGCTTTGTCCATTTTAATTACTGCAGGTCCATTGTCTTGAGCAACAGCAACAAATGCCGTGCCAATAAAAGCGGCAACAATCAACAATACGACTAACTTTTTCATCTCTAACTCCTCCTTGTGAAATTAATGGTTGGCAACCGAAGTCAAATTAAATCAAAGAGAACACAGCTGTCAACTTATAAATTGTATATTGTATACAACTTAAAGAGGACTAAATCAGTCCATCATCTGCCATCTTTTTCTGCACCAAAGCTGACTTTTTGATCACTCCCTCAGCCATATCCTGCTTAAATTGCAGTAGTTTTTCCTCTAATTCAAGATCTTCAATTGCCAGTATCCGTGCCGCAAAAATACCGGCATTGCGCGACCCGGAGAGACCGATAGCCATAGTTGCCACAGGAATTCCTGCCGGCATCTGCACCATCGCCAATAATGCATCGAGACCGCGCATGGAAGTTGCGTCAATCGGCACAGCTATCACCGGCAACATCGTCTCTGCTGCCACCACCCCAGCCAAATGAGCTGCAGCGCCAGCCCCGGCGATCAGCACCTTGATCCCTTTGGCACGAGCCCCTCGTACATATTGCATAGTCCGCTCTGGAGTGCGGTGGGCGCTGGAAACAATCATTTCAAAAGGGACTTCAAACTGTTTCAATATTTTGGCCGCTTCGACCATGATGTCGTAGTCGCTATCGCTACCCATTAAAATCCCGACAACCGGCTTTTTATCACTCATTTTTCGCTACCTCTCTATTTAATGCTCTGGCACCAATATCATGACGATAATGAACGTTATCCCAATTGATAACCTTGACGCCAGAATAAGCCTTGTCAATTGCAGCTCTAACCGTATCCCCAAGCCCGGTCACCCCAAGCACCCGGCCACCATGATTGACAATCTGACCATCTTTTAAAGCGGTCCCAGCATGAAAAACCATCAAATCTTCTATTTCGGCTGCGCTATCCAGCCCATCAATCGGCAGTTTTTTTTCATAATCTGCCGGATAACCCCCACTGGCCATCACCACACAAACAGCCGCTTTATCGTACCAATCGATAGAATCCTGCTGCAACTCGCCCCGCGCACAGGCTTGCAGCACCGGAACAATATCTGATTTCATCCGCATCAGTAGTGGTTGCGCCTCAGGATCACCAAAACGTGCGTTGTATTCCACCACGCGAGGCTGACCATCTTTGATCATAAGTCCGACATAAAGAATCCCGCTGTATGGGCAGCCATCCTCAGCCATCCCGCTAATTGTTGGCTTGACAATGGTATCAACTATGATCTGATAAAGATCATCAGTCACAACCGGTGCCGGAGAATATGCCCCCATACCACCGGTATTCGGCCCCTCATCATTATCGTTGACCCGCTTATGATCCTGCGATGAAGCAAGTGGCAGAATATTTTTGCCGTCGGTAAAAGCGAAAAAAGAAGCCTCCTCGCCATCCATAAACTCTTCAATGACAACACTGGCGCCAGCGGCACCAAAAACCTGATCAAGCATGATATTATCAACCGCAGCAATTGCTTGTTCTTCAGTCATGGCGACAACGACACCCTTCCCCGCCGCTAAACCATCAGCCTTGACGACAATCGGGGCGCCTTGCTCGCGAATGTAGGCAACTGCTTGAGCATGCTCGGTAAAGCTTCGATAAGCAGCCGTTGGGATATTGTGGCGAGCCATCAGATCTTTGGAAAAGCCTTTGCTCCCTTCAATCTGTGCGGCAGCTTTATTGGGTCCAAAAATTTCCAACCCTGCGGCCTGAAAGATATCCACGATTCCCATGGTCAACGGCACCTCGGGACCAACCACAGTCAGATCGATCTGTTCCGCCAGGGCAAAATCACGCAAAGTGTCAATTTCATCGGCAGCGATATGAACACATTCAGCCAGCTCAGCGATTCCGGGATTTCCCGGCGCACAGTAGATTTGTTCCACCAGTGGCGACTGAGCAATCTTCCAGACCAGGGTGTGCTCACGACCACCGCCACCGACAACCAGAATTTTCATTGTTTTTTATCCTTTCGGCTACCAACAAAGTCACCTAGATCTGATGGCTAAGCAAAAATTTCGACATTCAAGGCGTAGTAATTTTTCAGGGGCAAAGACATACATAGGGGATGTCGAAATCCTGAAAAACTGCTGCAACGCTGAAGGGCGGACATTTTTGCGACGCCATCAATGGCGGAAATGGCGCATTCCAGTAAACAGCATTGCAATCCCATGCTCATCTGCCGCAGCGATGACTTCGTCATCACGGATCGATCCGCCCGGCTGAATAACCGCAGTAATACCAACCGCAGCGGCATTATCAATCCCATCGCGAAAAGGGAAAAAAGCATCAGAAGCCATGGCAGCCCCCTTGACATCCAGTCCAGCGTGTTCGGCCTTAATCGCAGCAATCCGTGCTGAATTGACCCGACTCATCTGCCCCGCACCAACACCGATAGTCATACCATCCTTACAATAGACAATGGCATTTGACTTGACAAATTTAGCCACCCTCCAGGCAAAATCGAGATCCTGGCGTTCCTTGTCAGTCGGTGCCCGCTTTGTAACAACCTTCAGATCCGCATTCAGCAGCAGATCGGCATCCTGCACCAGCATGCCACCATGAACTCGCTTAAAATCGAATCGCTGAGCAGTTTCAGTTGACCACTCACCACATTCAAGTAAACGCACATTCTTCTTTTGGGCAATAATTGCAGGGACATCTGCGGCAACCTTGGGCGCAATTATCACTTCAACAAATTGTTTGTCGACAATCGCCCTGGCTGTTTCAGCATCCAGTTCCCGATTAAACGCGATGATACCACCAAAAGAGGATTCCGGGTCGGTGGAAAAAGCTTTTTGATAAGCTTCCAAAAGATTGGCGCCTGTAGCTACACCACAAGGATTGGCATGTTTGACGATGACACAGGCAGGATCTTCACCAAATTGCTTGATGCATTCAAGAGCCGCATCGGTATCCCCGATATTATTATATGAGAGTTCTTTACCTTGCAGCTGGCGTGCAGTTGCAATTGAAGCTTCAGTGATATTTTTATCCACATAAAAGGCAGCCTTCTGGTGCGGATTCTCACCGTAACGCATCCCCTGGGCTTTCTGAAACTGCAAGGTCAGGGTTGGAGGAAAATCTGCGGCATCATCGCTGGTGCGCTTACCCAACCAGTTAGAAATGGCACCATCATAAGCCGCGGTATGTTGATAAACCTTGACTCCCAGCTGAAAGTTAGTTGCCATGGAAACCTCGCCACTGCTCTGCTTCATTTCGGCAATCACAGCCTCATAATCGGCCGGATTAACCAGAACGGTGACAAATTTATTGTTTTTCGCCGCACTACGCAGCATCGTTGGGCCGCCAATATCAATATTCTCGATAGCATCTTCCAAGCTGCATCCTGCCTTAGCGACTGTCGCCTCAAAGGGATAGAGGTTAACCACCACCATATCGATCGGCTCAATATCGTGCGCCGCCATAGCAGCAACATGTTCAGGATTGTCACGCAATCCGAGCAGCGCACCATGGACCTTCGGGTGCAAAGTTTTCACCCGTCCGTCCATCATTTCCGGGAAACCGGTATAGTCAGAAACATCCATCACCGGAATTCCAGCATCGCGGATCATTTTTGCGGTTCCCCCCGTCGACAATAATTCAACTCCTAAACTATTCAATTCATGAGCCAAATCGATAACACCGGTTTTATCAGAGACTGAAATCAAAGCACGTTTGATGGCGGCCATAGATTCTCCTTTCCTTTCAAGCATAATCTCGCAATGACGATAAAAAAACAGCTGGACAGCGACCTTCCGGCGCTGTCCAAAAAAAATAGATATATCTAGTTTATACAGTTTATACGATATTTATATACGCAACGAAGAGTGTTTGTTGAGCTAGTCTGACCGACCAGAAAGTGAGTGATTTATTAGCATGATTCAGTCCCGCTGACAACCGCTTTTAACGTTATTATTAGTGCAGGTAGCGCCGCGGAACCCGGCTTCCGATACGGCAAAAAACTTCGTAGGAAATAGACTCCAGTTGCTCTGCCCACGCATCCCCGGTAATTGATAAACCGCCCGCTGAACCGAGCAAGGTGACACAATCACCAACGGCAACACCAGAAATATGGCTGACATCCAGCATAATCCAATCCATACAAACTCTGCCAATAACCGGGATGTTCTGCCCACGTAGAATTCCCTGCCCGCAATTACTAAACAGGCGATTATAGCCATCGGCATAGCCGATCGGCAAAACAGCAACCTGCAGATCATTATGAGCGTGATAACAGTGTCCGTAAGAGATGCCGCTCCCGGCGGGTAATCGACGTAATTGAGCGATACAGCTGCGCAGATGCATGACCGGCTGCAAATCTAACGTAGCTGAGAAATCGGATCCGGGAAGGCCACCATAAAGCATGATTCCAGGCCGCGACAGGGTACACTCAGGGCACTTCCAGCCGCTTAACCCGGCACTATTATTTAGGTGAATTTCACGCGGCTCAATCCCTGCTTCGCGTACCATTTTCAACATCGTCAAAAATTGTGCCTGCTGAGCCGTTGTCACTGCGGAATCCAACTCATCGGCGCAAGCAAGGTGGGACATGAAACCCTCAAATACCAGCCCATCCAGCTGACATAGCTGAGGCAGAGACTCCTGCAACTGCTGTGGCAGAAAACCAACTCTTCCCATGCCACTATCAACCTTCAAATGAACCTTCAGCTGTCGTTGCTGCCGTACCGCCTCCTTATTGAGTCGCAAAGCAGTCTCCATGTCCAGCAGAGTCGGCATTAAATTATGCTGTAAAAAAGCACCTTCCTGACCAGGGAAGCTGCCGCCGAGAACCAGTAAATTATCGGTGACACCAGCACCCCGCAGTTCCAGCGCCTCTTCCAGCGTCGCCACAGCAAAATCATGAATGCCAAAGGATTGTAACGCCCGGGTCACGGGAACGGCACCATGACCATACGCATCGGCTTTGACAACCGCCAACACACGTTCAGCGGCGGAACATAAGTTTACCGCTTGCTGTAAATTATGGCTTAATGCTGATAAATCAATTTCGACCCAGGTTGGTCGGGAAGGATAGGTCATCGATCAAATTTCTCCAGAAAGTAAAAAAGGCCGCCCAATTGCATATCAGGAACTATAAATTATACTTCCGAGGATGTTCTGTAAAGGAACAATAGACTGAAAGATTAATTGACACCAAGATTTTATGCTGTTAGGATTCTGCACTCATTTTGGAATTTTCATTCTAATTTTTTTAGAATTTCTATTTACGCAAAATAAACGACGAGCCATTAGTCTTATCACCTTATTATTCAAGGGAGATTACCAATGCTTTCCGGCCTCTATCTAATAACAGATAACAACCACGATGGAAAGTTGCTGACAAAAGTGGAAGCAGCACTGACTGGTGGAGCAAAGACCGTTCAATACCGTGCTAAAGATATCCGCCCGGATGAACGGCGGAAGATGGCGGAAAGCCTAAAAGATCTCTGTCACAAGCATGAAGCCCGATTGATTATTAATGATCTACCTGAACTGGCTCACGAAATTGGTGCTGATGGAGTTCACCTTGGACAGAATGACATGTCCATTAGTCAAGCTCGCCAAATACTTGGCCATCACAAATTAATCGGAATTTCCACCCACAGTGTTGACGAAGCCCTTAAGGCTGAAGCACATGGTGCTGATTACATCGCCATTGGCAGTATTTATCCAACTGACACTAAAGACGCCACCACACTAGTCGGGCTTAGAACCTTGAGCATGGTGCGTAAAGCAGTTCGCATTCCGGTCGTTGCTATTGGCGGCATAACGCCCGACGGCGCATTTGCAGCGATAGAGGCAGGAGCAGATGCCGTTGCGGTTATTTCCGGAATTATGGCAGATACCGATCCCGCCCGTGCGGCTAAAGAATATTCACTATTATTTAACCGAAACAAGCCGGCTCCCAACGGGAAAGTTTTGACGATTGCCGGATCAGACTCCAGTGGTGGAGCAGGTATTCAGGCCGACATCAAAACCATCACCCTGCTCGGCAGTTATGCCAGCAGTGTTCTGACCGCCCTCACTGCTCAGAATACCTTAGGCGTTAACGACACTTATATGGTTCATACCGATTTTGTCCTCAAGCAATTGGAGGCAGTTCTGGATGATATTGGCGCTGACACCATCAAAACCGGGATGCTTAGCTGGGGTGGAATCGTCTCACGAGTCGCCAAAGTTATCGAGGAACGTTCACTGCTGGCCGTTGTTGATCCCGTGATGGTTGCCAAAGGGGGCGAGCCACTGCTCGACAAAGAAGCTCACGACACTCTGATCTCCCGCTTATTGCCCCAATCTTACCTGTTGACCCCAAATCTTCCAGAAGTCGAAGTGATAACCGGTATCGAGCCGCGCACCGTTGAAGAGATGGTTGAAGCGGGACGCAATCTGCAGGAGTTGGGAGCGCGTAATGTCCTGATTAAAGGTGGTCACTTAAGCGGTGATGCAACAGATATTCTGTTACTTGGGGATGCCGAGTATCAGCTGACCTCGCAGCGCTTTGACACCATCAATACACATGGTACCGGCTGCACCCTCTCTGCAGCCATTGCAACGTTCCTCGCTCAGGGCTACCCCCTGAAGCTCGCTGTGGAACGAGGAAAACGCTTCGTTTCACTGGCCATTGAACATTCAGTCCAGATTGGCCGGGGACATGGTCCAGTTAATCATTTCCAAGCCGCCATGCAACTCTTGCATGAGAAGGCCCCTTTAGTTTAAACTACCCACCATCTAAGCTGTTACGTATCTTTCAACTGCAGTGCAGCCGCCATAACTGTGGCAGGCACTGCTTTTTTCTGTTTGAGGTATCTCTTCATGACCCAACTGGAAATGGCCCGTCAGGGACAGATCAGTGATTTAGTGCGCCAAGCCGCCACCGCCGAAAATATTGACCCGGAAATCCTACGCCAGAAAATTGCCGCCGGAACCGCTGTCATCTGCCACAACAATCAACGGACCAATGGGTGTCCATTGGCCGTTGGCGAGGGATTACGCACCAAAACCAATGCCAACCTTGGCACCAGCCAAGATGACACCAGTATCGACAAAGAGCTGGAAAAAGCTAAAGTTGCTGCTGCCGCGGGAGCCGATGCGCTGATGGACCTGTCAACCGGTGGTCCAATTGATGAAATCCGCGCGGCCATTATTGCCGAAACGGATCTCTGCATCGGCAGTGTTCCGCTCTATCAGGCAGCCTGCGATGCGGTGATCACACAAGGCAAGCCAATTGTCGACATGACCGTCGAGGATATTTTTGCCGGAGTCAAAAAACACCTGGATGACGGGGTAGACTTTATCACCGTTCACTGTGGTGTCACCCGTGAGACGGTGTCCAGAATGGATCGTGAAGGACGGTTACTGGAAGTCGTCTCCCGAGGTGGTTCCTTCACTGTCGGGTGGATGGCCTACAACAATGCCGAAAATCCCCTCTATGAATTTTATGATCGCCTGCTGGAAATGGTTCGCCCCTACGATGCGGTTCTCTCACTGGGAGATGGTTTTCGCCCCGGCTGCCTTGCTGATGCAACCGACCGTGCCCAGATCCAAGAATTGATTATCCTTGGTGAATTGACCCAACGCGCTCAGGACGCTGGCATTCAGGTCATGATCGAAGGACCCGGCCACGTCCCTCTGAATCAGATCGAAGCAAACATCAAGCTGCAAAAACGTCTCTGCCACGGGGCCCCGTTTTACGTACTTGGACCTCTAGTGACCGATATAGCCCCAGGATATGACCATATCACTGCAGCCATTGGCGGAACCGTGGCAGCCGCAGCCGGAGCCGATTTTCTCTGCTATGTCACGCCGAGCGAACATATACGCCTGCCCACAGTTGAAGATGTCCATGAAGGCGTTATGGCAGTCCGCATTGCTGCCCACGCTGCCGATATTGTAAAAGGTATCCCCGGAGCGATGGAAAAAGATAACGCCATGGCCATTTATCGTAAAAACCTTGATTGGGAGGGGCAATTCTCTGTTGCTCTTGATCCAGCAAAAGCTCGGCGGTTGCGTGCAGAGTCAGGGGTTGATGAATCCCATGGTGCCTGCACGATGTGTGGCTCACTCTGCGCGTACAAAGTCATGGACGAACGGGACGAGAAAAAAGCAGTATAGTCAAATCTATTGTTGTCTAAAAAAGGATTGTTGATAATTTATAGCACCGGGCAAACACCCCCGGTGCTATTTTCAGGAAAGTCTTTTTGCTGTGTGCAAAAAAAATCACCCCGCCATAGCGCAAACCGACAATTAAGCTGTGCAGCTTTAACCACTTGGCCAAATTCGCACCATCAGTCTTTATGATTAAGAAAGATGAAACATGAAAAATAAATACCTTTTTCTTCTGTTGATCATGATGATTTCACTTATAGGCTGTCAACCGGCCAAACACTATCTGGGTGATCCAGAGATGCCCTATCCCCCTGACCGCGATCCGCTCATTGGAGATATTCTTCATCTGCCAACCGGGATTTATGTCGATCAGCAGATCATGCTCGCCCAGGTTAACCGATCTGAAGTGGTCTTTGTTGGCGAAACCCATGATAATCCCGCTTCACACCGCTTACAGGAGGATATCCTGAGGGCTTTGCAGGAACATAATCCCGGCAAAATTACCCTGGCAATGGAGATGTTCACCCCGTCGCAACAACCGGTTCTGGATCTTTGGATTGACGGCAAACTGACAGAGAAAGAGTTTTTACAGCAGGTTGACTGGTATCATAACTGGCGGATGAACTTTGCCTTCTATCGCCCCTTGCTCAACTACTGCCGCGAGCAAAAGATTCCGATTCTGGCTCTCAATGCTGACGATAGCCTCAAACAAAAAGTGGCTCGAATTCCACTGAACGAACTGTCCGATGAAGATCAGCTACAACTACCCGATATGAATCATAGCGACCCCTATCAGGAAGCGATGGTTCAAGCCATTTTCAGTGACCACAAAATGGGACAATCCATGCTCGACGGCTTTCAGCGCGTCCAGACCCTCTGGGATGAAACCATGGCGCAAAATCTGGCAAACTATCTCAACAACGACGGAAAAGATCGACAGCTACTGGTTATCGCTGGAGGCAACCATGTCCGCTACGGATTCGGCATTCCCCGCCGCCTGTTCCACCGCATTCCAGTCAGCTATCTGCTGATCGGCTCAACAGAGTTGGACATCCCGGAAGACAAGCAGGACCGGCTAATGGACGTCATCAAACCAAACTATCCGATGCCCCCCTACCACTTTCTCACCTTTACTGAGTATGAAGACCTGCCAAACCCAGGAGTCAAACTGGGCATCATGCTGGATAAAACAGATGGCGGTCTCATTATCAAGGGAATAGTTCCTGGGTCAATTGCCGAGCAGCATGACTTACGGGAGGGAGATATTCTGACTCAAATTGACAATCAGTCCCTGAATCAACCTTTCGATCTGATCTATGAACTGCAGCAAAAAAATAGTGAAGAAAAAGCTGAGTTGTCCCTGCGTCGAAATAATGAATCGTTGACCAAGACAATTCATTTTGCTCAACCTTGACGGCATTGTAAAAAGTCTGAACTCAAGAGTTACAGCTATTTGGTGTTTTTTTGGCCAAATCGCTCCGTATTCGGGTGGGATCCTTTCCATACAAACCAATAGGTAGAAACGTAGGGAACCGTTTCCCCTGTTTCGTCAGTGACGGCAAGCACTCCGGTGACTGAATCAAAGGCAAAAGTCAGTATCCTTTCACCCACCCTATCAGTTGTTTTCCCCTGCAGCCGTAATAGTTCCTGAGGATAAGCCTTGTCCAACCCACCTAGCGTCACACCAGCGACCAGATCCTTCCCCTCATGACCTTCAAAAAGACCACGGAATAGACCAAATAAGCCACTCCGACTTTTATAATAGTCAGCATAAGGGTCTTTGCTGTAGTCCCGACTGTATCCCGTATCAGGAGAGAGAACTCTGGTGTCTGGATGTTTCAACTTCCACCTTTCCCATGTTGTCAGGGTTGAGGGGAGAACCTTGAGCCCATTTCCGCTCAATGGACCGCTAACCGCCTGACTCCTTACCTGCGACCAGAGCGACTCGGTTTGCCTGTCATACATCAGCACATTGCTCTTGTAGAGCAGTCCGGAAACTCCAAAGGTCAGTTCTTGATCATTGATGTTACGGGAGTAGACGACTCCCGCGAATGAAAGAGGTCACCAACTCACCAGCACCGGCAAGCCGCCGAAATGGTCGTTGACCAATTCATGCCAGGAGAGGATTCGGGTTGGATAGGCGCGGGCGACCCCATTCAGGTTGACGCCGATAACCTGCTCTTCATCGCGCATGAAATCAGCCTGGTCAGTCGACAGGTATTTCGGGTTGGTCAGTGCCGGGATGCCATCCTTCGGTGCCCCCCCAGATTGGATGTCATTAAGAGGAATGGCCTTTTTTGAGAAATCCCATTCTGCAAGAGCGCCAAGAGGCAACAAAAACAGCACGACAATGAGCAGCCATGTTTTCAAGAACATATTTCGCATCACAAGACTCCTTTCAGTTATTTATATTCGTGGATTGATCATTACTCTAAGCCGTAAAAGTGGGCCAGAATATAAGCTGAGTTACAATTGATTGTGGTGATTTTGGATAAACTACCCCGCAGCAAGTTACGGGGAATCAACCCTCGTCTCGATTAAATTAAATCCCGTCTTGATAAATGGAATGTTTTTTGTTAACAGTGTTGTCAATGGCGATTTCTACCCACAGTTTCATCCTTCCACATTTTGATCCACTGGCACTCTATCGCCATGTTTGTCCAGACGGGCCAGGCTTTCTTGAATCGCTGAATCCCCTGCCAAAAACCGGTCGTTATTCCATTGTTCCACTCCACTGGCAGGAACATTATCAACTCAAGAATGGAACACTCTTTCGCTATGATCATGATGGCACAACAAAGCTACCCGGAAACCCGCTAGAAACTCTTGGCCAGATTTTACAAGAGAGGGCTGTTTCGACTTCCACTGAGACACCCTTCCCTGGTGGTTTTTTCGGCTATTTTGGTTACGATCTTGCTAACCAGATTGAAGATCTGCCACAGAAGGCTCCACGCGACTTACAGGTATCAGATCTCCAGTTATATTGGGTTGATGTCACTGCAGTGTATGACCATCAAACCACTCGTCTGACGCTGGCGACACTCGATCCTTCAATCGATTTAAAAAACTTTGAATCCGACATAAAAAAATCGCAAAAAGCATTGCCGATACAGCCTCTGAAAACAACCAAGCAACCCGAACCAATTATCTCCCGAGAAAAATTTATCTCCATGGTTGAGCGGGGCAAAGAATATATCGCTGCCGGGGATATTTATCAGGTCAATCTCTCCTGCCGCTTTG
The DNA here is from genome assembly GCA_033791405.1 of Desulfuromusa sp. Taxonomy (GTDB): domain Bacteria; phylum Desulfobacterota; class Desulfuromonadia; order Desulfuromonadales; family Geopsychrobacteraceae; genus Desulfuromusa. The sequence continues at coordinate 8,413 of JASJGT010000364.1, read as the reverse complement.
ACGGCATGCTGGAAGGGCCATCAACCGAACTTTATCGTTGCCTGCGTAAAATCAACCCTTCCCCTTTTGCCTGCCTGTTGAATTTCCCTGAGATAGAAATTATTTCCAGTTCTCCGGAACGGCTGGTCTCTTTGCAGAATGGTCTTGCGGAAACCCGGCCCATTGCTGGAACTCGGCCACGCGGATACACGGCAGCGGAAGATCAACAGCTAAGCAAAGAACTTCTCGACCACCCCAAAGAGCGTGCTGAACACATCATGCTGCTTGATCTGGAAAGAAATGATCTCGGCAAAGTCTGCCAGGCCGGTAGCATCGAAGTTGACAAACTGATGGTACTGGAACACTATTCTCACGTCACCCATATCGTCTCCAATGTACGTGGAAAGCTGAATTACCATTGTGGCCCTTTTGATTTATTGCGAGCCGCTTTTCCCGGTGGTACAATCACTGGCGTTCCAAAAAAACGTTGCATGGAAATCATTGATGAACTTGAACCAGTCGGACGGGGAAGCTACACTGGTAGTGCTGGTTATATCAGTGCCTGTGGCAACATGGATCTAAATATTCTGATTCGCAGCTTTCAACGGATTGGAAACCAGATCAGCTACCAGACTGGCGCTGGTATCGTTGCCGATTCAATCCCAGAGCATGAATGGTTAGAATGCCTGCACAAAGGGGAAGCTATGCGTACTCTCTTACACAATTTCGCAGGTTAAACGGATGCTGATCTGTCTGAATGGAACATTTATTTCCCACGAAGAAGCTATTTCGATCAATGATGGCAGCTTTTTGTTTGGTGATACTTTATTCGAAACCATCAAAGCTCAAGGGCAAAAAATTCTACTCCTCCCTCAGCACCTTGATCGACTTGAGCAATCGGCACAACTGCTTGATTTCCCCTGTGATCGACAAAAGATTGAAGCCTCTCTCCAGCAAACAGCTGCAGCACTTAAATCCCCAGCTTCAAGGATTCGCTTAACTCTCAGCCGTGGAGATTTTACTGGATTAGCATGGCCCCCACCTGAGCAAAGTCGGTTTATTATCACTGCAACAGAATATTCAGAATTCAGCGCTGATGAACGACGGGCTGGAGCCGCATGCATAGTTGCCCCCAATCAACGCATCAACCCGGTCAACCATCTCCCACAAATGAAACGTGGTAATTATGCTGACTGCCTCTACGCAGCCAACTACGCGCTCCAATCCGGTGCACGCGAAGCGCTGTTTATTGATCAACAACAGAATATTCTTGAAGGAAACACCAGCAACCTGTTTGCAATCATTGATGATCGCCTGGTCACCCCCCCGACTGGAACATTGGTGCTGAATGGGATCATGCGCCAACAAGTCATTGACACGGCAGCGGAATTAGGGATTTTAGTTATCGAACGAGAACTGCCAATGATTGAATTGATGCAGGCAGAAGAAATGTTTTTGACCAATTCATTAATCGACATCCTGCCGATCTACAGTATCGACGGACAAACCGTCAGCCGCGGCGATAACTGGAAATCGTTACTTAAAACACTCTGGATGCGGATAGAGACTTAGTGTCGTGTCACGCATGTCCTGTTATCTCTTGCTTGGTCTTCTGCGCGACAACTGTGTTGAGACTTCCGCCGTATAGCTTTGGCTATGCAGCGAAAATCGCGCCTTGTTGACACACAAAATCCCAGCGCAATTTTCTAACATTCCATACGTGACACGACACTAGCCCAAGCTCACCAACAATTTAGGGATTCGGCCGCCGTAACGGGAGAATCTGCTTTGTTGGCATCACCGATTTGGTGCTCGACATAGCTTTTGCTATGCCTGCGCTAAATCGGTTTGCCGCCGCGCATATCCACCCGTTCCAGCACCCTCGATCCTCAAAACAGCTAGTGGATTTGGGCTTGACAAACCGCCCCGGAACAATATAATCGTCGCACCTACGCCGAAGTGGTGGAATTGGTAGACACGTCGGTCTCAAACACCGATGAGCTCAGCTCGTGCCGGTTCGATTCCGGCCTTCGGTACCACAATAAAAACAAAGGCTTAGCTGACACATTCGGCTAAGCCTTTTGTTTTATCTGCTTTGTATTTTTCTCCCTCCTTGTTACAATTCAGCTGTTAGTTGAACATTCAAAAGCGTCAGGTTCATTGCAGGGGAAAATTCTTATGAGTGATATTACTATCTACCAGTCTGATGATGGTCAGACACAGCTTGAGGTACAGCTTGACAAGGAAACGGTTTGGTTGACGCAAAAACAGATGGCAGAGCTTTTTGAAAAGAACACCGATACTGTTGGCTTGCATATTCGTAACATCTACAAAGAGGGAGAACTTGAGCCGGATGCAACTACCGAGGAATCCTCGGTAGTTCAAAATGAAGGTGGCAGAAGTGTTCAGCGTAAAGTACGCTCTTACAATCTCGATGTTGTCATTTCCGTCGGATATCGGGTTAAATCGCAACGCGGAACCCAGTTTAGACGCTGGGCAACCCAGGTTTTGCGTGAGCATCTGATCCGGGGTTACACCATCAATCAGCAGCGGTTCGAAGAACAAACTGAAAAATTGATTGAAATGAAAAATGCGGTGGAGTTGCTCTCTCGAACTCTTTCCAATAAAGAAATGGTTGATGATCTCGGCAAAGACGTGCTGCAAGTCATCACCGATTACGCCTACGCCCTGGCAACCCTTGACCGTTACGATCATGGCACTCTAACGCTGGAAGGGACTAGCGGCCCGGCAAGCTTTGTCCTGGAGTATGAAGAGGCAATCTCTATCGTTAAGTCGATGAAGGGAGAATTCAACGGACTTTTCGGCTTGGAAAAAGATCAGGGGTTCAAAAGTGCTCTTGGAACAATATATCAAACTTTTGACGGCAAAGATGTGTATCCCAGTATTGAAGAAAAAGCCGCCCACCTGCTCTACTTTATTGTTAAAAATCATGCCTTCAGTGATGGCAATAAAAGGATTGCGGCGGCAATATTTATCTATTTCATGGCAGCCAATGGGATTTTGTACCGTCCCGATGGAAGTAAACGACTCGCTGACAATGCTCTGGTCGCTCTAACACTGCTGATTGCCGAAAGCCGCCCCAAGGAAAAAGAGACCATTGCCAAATTAATTGTAAATTTAATTAATCAAGATAATAGTTGAGTCGATCTAATGCCAGGGGCAGGTTATTGAATAACATCACTTGACCTGCTGGGTCGCCACGAAAAAACAAATAGACATTGTGTTCCCAGAATATCCCAGGCTTTTTCGGGTGCGTATTGTTTCAACACCAAAACTGGGGAGTGTCCCTAATTTTTCCTCCTTTTCTGAAACTTGCAATGATTAGAATTTGGGAGGATTACTAAATGTGCTCCACCCACGATAAAATCAAGACACAAGTGGCAACAAGAGAAGACGAACAAAATATAGGGAAGTGGGCGAGGAAATGATCAAAAGCGCAGATGAAAATTGATGAATTGCGATTTCAGATAACTTTATGCTTGAAGCGTACCTTAGAAATAAAATAAGTCAATTTTGTGTATGAATTGTTCCTAGTATCTCGGACATCCTTACCATTGGCAAAACCTAGACCTTATGGCAGGGTGGAATTGTCCGAATGGGCAGATGGCGGGATTTTCAGATGTAACTATTTTTGAAAATCTGCTGATCAGCCTGAAAAGACCTTTTCAAAAGTGATTAGTCGATTTTTGGACGGTTCATTATAACCGGCGGGCCATACATCATAAAGGGTGATAGCACTCAGTCGTAATGTGCAGTAATTGCTGGGGAAAGTTAGTCGGCCCTTGAAAGATTTTATTGAGAAAACGTTAGATATCTTTTCCTTAGCAGATTTCTCTCGTTAACCATAGAGTTCAGCTCTTCTTCTAGCAAGGCAAGCTCACCTTCAAAATCGTTTATTTCTGTTTGCAGTTCGAGCCTTTCTTTGACCAGGATGAGGCGATCAATTTTTCTCGTTTTTGCATGGATAATAAGATTTTCTTTGTGGTGAGCCTCTTCATGCAGCTCTTCCAGTAATGTGTAGGTTGCATCGATTGAGGCTTGATGCTTTTTGATAGAACGATTCGAAGAATAAATTTCTCTACCCCGCTGATAACCGATTTGATAGTCATCAATCAGTTCAGGAGGACATACATCGTTGAAGTTGTTGCCACGTTGACCGAGTCCAAACCCGTTGCTGTAGGTACAATACTGCTTTAGTCCTTGCGAGCGGCCCCGCTGATATTGTTCCAGGCTTGGGCCCACATTGTATTCTGCACAAGCTTCACGGTGCTTGCCAATATATGCTAGCCCCCGGCCTCTGCTCCCATCTTCGATGCCAATGATTTGCCAGTCAGCATTCAGACATTCTGAGCGATTCATGGTCGAACAGCCCGACAGAAAGCAAATGGCAATGAAGCCCAGGATTATTACAGGATATCTCATGGTTCCCTCACAAGTTTTTGATGAGGCAATATTAATTCAATTGGCATTGCAAAGTCAAAGCTCTTAATAATCAGATAGCTGTAGTTGTTCGAAGAGTATAAAAAAGACTAATTCATGGCTATATTTTGGAGGGCATAAAATTATCTCAGATATCGTGACTTTTTTGATGAGCCGTCACCTCTAAGCAGGGGTGGTGGTTTTTCAAATCTTAGACCTTTTGGCGGGGTAAAATCGCTCGTACAAGCAGATGGGTAAATTTCAAATATAACTACTTATGCAAATGGAACTATTCTGGCCTAAACTCCATTATCAAATATGCAATCCTGATTTATGAAACAAAAAAGCGGAGCCATTAGCTGACCCCGCTTCGGTGTGTCGATATTCTTTACAGTATTATGCCTTCTTACGCTTCCTTCCGTACCAGCCTAGACCTAAGAGACCACCACCGAGGAGAAGGATGGTAGAGGGCTCTGGGACGGGGGCTGTATCAGAAACGGGGCCTGTATCAGAAATGCCGCCACTAAACATAAACATGCAGTCGTTGTAGTCTTCATCTCCTCCACCATATAAATCTTCAAAGCCAACATATGCGATCCCAGTAATGATATCAAAATCGACCATTACGTGAGCAAGGTTGTCTGGATTTCTGTCTGCCAGTCCTGTGTAGAACGTGTCCCCAGTATTTGTAACAAAGAGGCTGAAAATAAGTTCCATTCCTAAAGTATAAGAGCCAAGGTTTACTATTGTTCCAACATCTCTATTGCTAGCAATAGATACATTCCCAGGTGAATACAAACTTAAATTGCTTGTATAGCCAGCGCTACCAGAAAGTATCTCAACAGTTATGTCGTTGCCTGTTGAATAAAGCTGGCCACCAAGAATAGGAGCTGCAAGCAACTGCCCAGATGTTGCGATAATGAAGAATGCTACAAGGAGGAGAATAGATTTGTATTTTCTAGTTTGAAACATTTTAACCTCCACAGGTAAAAATTGATGTGACAGTAAGTTATATTTACAAGATACAGCAAGATTTGTACCAATTGATAACTGCCTAATATTTAACTATAAAATAAAGTGAAATTTCAAAGTGTAAACTTTCCCGACACAATTTCTGGCCAATAACGTGCAATCAGGGGCTCCCTGTCGGTTTTCTTTACAATACCCCCCAGAGTCACCCCAGGCACCCCCCGGAACCCTTCCCCAGACCGGAACCAGAGTTGATGACAAAAAGATGGAAAACCGAAAGTGTGCGGATGGGTTATTCAGAGAGGAATTGAGACAGGAACCTACCCGGATGCACAAAAAAGGGCCAGCGATATAATCGCCAACCCTTTGAAATTGTGGTCGGAGCCAGAAGATTCGAACCTCCGACATCTTGGTCCCAAACCAAGCGCACTATCAATGTGCGCTAACTTCGATTTAAACCATTTTCAAAATTTAGGGCTTGTGACTAGTGAAAATCACACAGAAGAGCAGGTGGTGAAATTTCAAATGGAACTACTTTTGCGAATACCTCGGATTACAACGAAACCCAATTCCAAAAGTAACATCCTGATTTTTGATATTCTGTGAATGGTGTGCCTGTAAAAGCCCTATGAATATTCTTGACAAATGAAGTCGTAAACAACATATCGTTATTATGTATCAATATAATCATGTTTTTGCCAGTATGCTGGAAGGTATTATTGATTCCATGAGTAGGGATTCTAAGTATCTAGAGGAACTGCAAAATATTAAAAAAAGTTTGTTTATAATACTGATATTTTTAATCCTACTGGCCCAGCATTGGTAGATGAGTTGTTTCATTTGCTTTCCGGTGAATACCCCATTATTGAACAGGGTTGTGAAGAAGTCAGGCAGGAAGGCCGTCTGTACGAGCAACGAATCAATCAGAAAACCTTTATCAACGTTTTAAAAAGAAGCTACCCGATAGCGGTAGCTAATGAACATAAAGGGAGTAAATGTTATGGCACCTTGGCACGAGTTCTGGCCCGGCGGATTTTGGGTTTTTCCGATCTTCATGATGACCTTCATGCTGGTCATAGTGATCGTCGTGTTGTTCCTGGTGCGAAGCTTTTGGGGCCGGGATTTTAGGCCACCCTGGTCCGGCAGACAAGAGCGGCCATACGAAAAAAATGATTCACCCGTGGAGATTGCCAAGTGCCGCTACGCACGCGGCGAAATTACCAAAGAAGAGTTCGAGGAGATAATGAAAACGATTGGCTGATCTGGACATACAGACGAAGGCAGTTATTTAAGCCCGTCACCTAATAAAGGAAAAATATAATGATGCCGAAGATGATGGGAATGATGCAGGGACAGACTTCGCAGAAGAATGCCGACGGATCTGGCAAATAAGCCGAAAAAGGGGGGCCTGATGAAATCGGAACATAAGCCCAAGAAGGAGCAGAAAACCCACTGGGACGAGGTTTTTATTGGCTCTGATGCATTCTTCGGAGAGGAATCAAGTCAGCTTGCCAAAAAGTCACTGGACCTATTTCAGAGAAATGGCGTGGATTCGCTGCTTGACCTCGGATGTGGTCAAGGCCGCGACAGTTTTCTATTTGCTCAAAATAAAATCGATGTAACCGGCCTGGATTACTCAAAATCAGCCGTGGCCATGGTGAGTGAAAAAGCGGCAAAGGCCAGGCTGTCTTCTCGGCTGCGCACGCAGGTTCAAGACCTGAGGGAACCTCTTCCGTTTGCCGACGAATCCTTTGATGCTTGCTACTCTCACATGCTGCTTTGCATGGAGCTTTCAACTGCCGAAATCGCCTTTATCTTGCGTGAAACCCATCGCGTCCTCAAACCAGGAGGGCTAGCTGTTTATTCGGTTCGTAGCAGTTTTGACCAACACTATCGAATGGGCACCCACCTCGGCGAAGACATTTACGAAATCGGCGGTTTTATTGTTCACTTCTTTACCGAAGGGAAGGTCTGCCAATTGGCTAAAGGGTATGAAATTCTAAAAGTCGAGCGCGTAGAGGAAGGGGGGTTACCCCGTGATCTATTCTGCGTCACCATGAAAAAAGGGCCGGTTCCGGCAACCTGGGACCTTGACCCCTGTGAGGAGATAGCGATGAGTGACCCACTGGATAAGTTTCAGGACTTTATGGACGCCTCTTTGGCACCTGGAGCCCTCGACCACAAAACTAAGCAACTGGTCGCACTTGGGGCGGCACTTGCCGCAGGCTGTGATCCCTGAACGGACTTTGGCCTCGCAGTTGCGGGGCAAGCAGGAGCATCAACTGAGGAACTGCAGGAAGTGGCGGCGATTGCCATGACCGTCAATGCTTTCAAAACTCGCGCTCTGTTCGACGGCAAAATCAAAACAGCCGAGCAGGATTCTTCATCAAACGCCAAAGAGGCGCCGGAAGTTGAGCCGGGGAAAACATGAGGCGCTTAAACTGATGCTTCAGTAGAAGCATTCACATTTAGTCATCGGCCTATCCCGCTAACCGACTTAAGGAATAAAATGGCTGCTAAAAAAGTACTACTTTTCCTTGGCGAAGGCTTTGAAGATCTGGAAGCGGCTTCCGTAATCTCTGTCTGCGGATGGACAGATTACTATCAGCATCTGGCTAAGGTCGAAGTTGTCACGACGGGGCTACACCCTGTGGCCAATGGTCGCTTCGGACTGCAGATAAAAACCGACCTGCTTGTGGACCAGGTCGACCCTCAGGAGTACGCAGCCCTGGCCGTTCCCGGTGGTTTTCATTCTCACGGGTTTGATGAGGCTTACTGCCAGTCGCTGCACGATCTGGCCAGAGCCGTCCATGCTCAAGGCGGAACCATCGCCACCATGTGTGTCGGCGTATTGCCGATTGCCGAGGCTGGCCTACTGCAAGGAGAAAAAGCGACCAGCTATGCATTCAGTCGTAAACACGACAATCTTGGCCGGATACGCGAACTTGGCGGCATCCCTACTTCGGAATAAACTAGGGACACTCCCCATATTTTCTAATTGCCTTCATTTCGACCGCTCCCTGTC